>JBAPYC010000154.1:0-5016 GCA_049284535.1 Streptosporangiaceae bacterium | reverse complement strand
CCCAGATGAAGTACCTGATGCTGATGTGGGGAGAAGTGGACGCCACCACCGGCGGTGAGGCGGACTTCCAGGCCTGGGCCGACTTCGACGAGCAGGTCAAGGCGGCCGGCGCGTTCGTGACCAACGGGGCGCTGCAGCCGGCCGCCAGCCATGCCCAGGTGGTGCTGACACAGATCAGCGGCCACGCCCTCCCGGACGCGGCCGAGCACCGCCCGTTCATCGCGGGTGCCCGCCAGATCCAGGCGTTCTACCTGATGGAATGCGACAGCATCGAAGCGGCCGTGAAATGGGCCAGCCGGCTGCCCACCTACGGCGAGGTCGAGGTGCGCGAGCTCATCGAGTTCTGACCGGCTCGCAACCGGAAGCCCCCGCAAGACCACCCGGGAAGCCTGGCCGGCGAACCCACGGCGGGAACCTGCCCGGAGAAGAGCACGTGCTACGTTGCCTAGGTCATGAGTGAAGCCAGGCCGCTGTACCGCCTCGAACCAGCAACCCGCGGCGCCATCTTGCGAGCGGCGGCCTCGATGGCCACCGTGGATGGGCTGGACCAGTTGTCCGTCGCCAGCCTGGCCTCTGCCATGGGCATGAGCAAGGGTGCCGTGGCCGCGTACTTCGGCTCCAAGCTCGAGCTTCAGCTGGCCACAGTGGAAGAGGCGGCCCGGGTCTTCACCGAGGAAGTGGTGCAGCCCGCGCTGGCCGCCGCGCCCGGCCTGGCCCAGCTGGCCGCGGTGTGCGAGGCGTTTTTCGCGCACCTGGAGCGGCGTACCTTCCCGGGCGGCTGCTTCATGGCCAGCGCGACCATGGAGATGAACACCAGGCCCGGACCGGTCGGGGATCTGATCGCCCGGTTCCAGGCTCAGTTCGGCGCGCTGATCCGGGGCTTCGCGGCCACTGCGGTGGACCGGCACGAGCTGTCGTCCGGCGAGGATCCCGGCCGGCTGGCCTTCGAGCTCAACGGCATCATGCTGGCCACGGACACCAACTACGCGCTGCACGACGACCCGGACGTGCTCGACCTGGCCCGCCAGATCGTGCATCAGCGCCTGGCCCCGGCCGAGCCCTAGCTAGCTGTGGGCCGAGCCTTGCCCAGCGCCCTAGCTCAGCAGCTCAGCGCACTTCCCACGTGTCGCTGCCGGCGAGCAGCGCGGCCAGGTCCCCGCTCCCCGTCCGGGCCTGGGCGGCGGCGATCTGGTCGGCCATCAGCTGGTCGTAGCTCGGCTGCTCCACCTTGCGGAACACGCCCACCGGGGTGTGCCGGAAGTCGGCCGTGTCCATCCGGGACAGCGCGAAGGCATACGACGGGTCGGCCCGCTGCGCGTCATGGGTGAGCAGCGACGCCGGGTCCGCGTCAGCCACGTCCACCGCCTCGAGCTGCCCGAACTGGCCGAACCGCAGCCCGCGCGACCCGCCGGCGAACCGGATCGGCTCGCCGTCCTCCAGCTTGATCAGCCGGTCGTCGGCTGCGCTGGCCTCCTTCAGCGGGGCGAACGCGTCGTCGTTGAAGATGGGGCAGTTCTGGTAGATCTCGATGAACGAGGCGCCCTGGTGGTCGGCGGCCGCGCGCAGCACCGAGGTCAGGTGGCGCCGGTCGGAGTCGATGGTGCGGGCCACGAAGCTGGCGTCCGCGCCAAGCGCCAGCGACACCGGGTTGAACGGGTGGTCCAGGGAGCCGAACGGCGTGGACTTGGTCACCATGCCGCGCTCGGAGGTGGGCGAGTACTGGCCCTTGGTCAGCCCGTAGATCCGGTTGTTGAACAGCAGGATGTTGATGTTCACGTTGCGCCGCAGCGCGTGGATCAGGTGGTTGCCGCCGATCGACAGCGCGTCACCATCCCCAGTGATGACCCAGACCGACAGGTCGGGGCGGGACGTGGCCAGCCCGGTGGCAATGGCGGGCGCCCGGCCGTGGATGGAGTGCATCCCGTAGCTGTTCACGTAGTACGGCAGCCGGGAGGAGCAGCCGATCCCGGAGATGACCGCGATGTTCTCGCGTGGCACCTCGAGCTCGGGCAGGAACGCCTGGAATGCGGCCAGGATGGCGTAGTCCCCGCAGCCCGGGCACCAGCGCACCTCCTGGTCGGACTTGAAGTCCTTGGTCGCCGAACGGGTGGCGGCCTTCGGCACCAGGGTCAGCGAGGCCAGCCGGTGGCCCGGGTGCCCCGACATGCCCTCACCGTGGCCGTTTGTCTCAGGCATGCCCGATCACATCCTCAATGACGCCTGCGAGCTCGGCTGCCTGGAACGGCAGGCCGCGCACCTGGTTATAGGAGATCACATCGACCAGGAAGCGCCCGCGCAGCAGCAGCGCGAGCTGGCCCAGGTTGATCTCGGGCACCAGGACCTTGTCGTAGCGGCGGAGCACGTCCGCCAGGTTGGACGGGAACGGGTTGAGGTGGCGCAGGTGGGCCTGGGCCACCGATTGCCCGGTGGCGCGCACCCGCCGGATGGCCGCGCCGATGGAACCGAAGGTGGATCCCCAGCCGAGCACCAGTACCCGCGCCGTGCCGTCCGGGTCGTCGACCTCGACCGGCGGGATGTCGGCCGCGATCCCGTCGATCTTGGCCTGGCGCAGCCGGACCATCCGGTCGTGGTTGTCCGGGTCGTAGGAGATCTCCCCGGTGACGTCGGCCTTCTCGATGCCGCCGATCCGGTGCTCCAGGCCGGGCGTGCCCGGGATGGCCCAGGGCCGGGCCAGCGTCACCGGGTCCCGCCGGAACGGCTCGAACGCGCCCGCGTCATCCGGAGCGGGAGCAGCGGCAAAGGCGAACGACGCGCTCAGGTCGGGCAGGCTGGCTGTGTCCGGGATCCGCCACGGCTCGGAACCGTTAGCCAGGTAGCCGTCGGAGAGCAGGATGACCGGGGTACGGTACTTGACCGCGATCCGGGCCGCCTCGATGGCCGCGCTGAAGCAGTCCGCCGGGGTGGCCGCGGCCACGATGGGCACCGGCGACTCGCCGTTCCGGCCGAACATCGAGGCCAGCAGGTCGGCCTGCTCGGTCTTGGTCGGCATCCCGGTGGACGGCCCGGCCCGCTGGATGTCGCAGACGATCAGCGGCAGCTCGACCGACACGGCCAGGCCGACGGTCTCGGCCTTGAGCAGCATGCCGGGCCCGGAGGTGGAGGTCACGCTCAGCGAGCCGCCGAACGACGCTCCCAGCGCTGCCCCGACCGCCGAGATCTCGTCTTCAGCCTGGAAGGTGCGGACCCCGAACCGCTTGTGCTTGGCCAGCTCGTGCAGGATGTCCGAGGCCGGCGTGATGGGGTAGGAGCCCAGGAACAGCGGCAGCTTGGCCAGCTGGGACGCGGCGATCAGCCCATAGGCCAGGGCCGTATTGCCGATGATGTTCCGGTAGGTGCCCGGGGCCACGTCGCCCGCGGCGGTGATCTCGTACCGGACCGAGAACGCCTCGGTGGTCTCGCCGAAGTTCCAGCCGGCCTGGAACGCGGCCACGTTCGCGGCCATGATCTCAGGCTTGCTGGCGAACTTGGTCTTGAGGAAGGAGAGCGTGCCCTCCGACGGGCGGTCGTACAGCCAGGACAGCATGCCAAGCGCGAACATGTTCTTGGCCCGCTCGGCGTCCTTACGGGTGATGTCGAAGGACTCCAGCGCCTTGACCGTCAGCGAGGTGATCGGCACCGCGTGCACGTTGTACGCCTCGAGCGAGTCGTCATCGACCGGGCTGCCGTTGTAGCCGACCTTGGTCAGGTTCCGCTTGGTGAACTCGTCGGTGTTGACGATCAGGTCGCCGCCCCGCGGCAGGTCCTTGATGTTGGACTTCAGAGCGGCCGGGTTCATCGCGATGAGCACGTCCGGCGCGTCACCCGGGGTGAGGATGTCGTGGTCCGCGAAATGCAGCTGGAAGCTCGACACACCGGCCAGAGTGCCGGCCGGAGCCCGGATCTCGGCGGGGAAGTTCGGCATGGTGGACAGGTCATTGCCGAAGACAGCTGTCTCCTGGGTGAACCTGTCTCCCGCGAGCTGCATGCCGTCACCGGAGTCGCCGGCGAACCTGATGATGACATGATCGAGCTTCTGGACCTGCTTGGTCACAGCTGGAAGACCTCCTCCGCACGCCGCAGCCGGGCGCTCGCTCGGTACCACTTCACCGCTGGGCACCATTCCACGGCCGGGGGCATGAGTTAGGACGGATAAATCTTACGCCGGAACAGGCCCGCGATCGAACGTTGGCCCTGAAACGAACACGTAACCACCCAGTGATATTCCCCGGGCCAGGGCCTAGTCTGGCCGGAGCCACTGTAATTTGTGACAGCCGGGATCCAGCGCGTGGCCGCTAGGAGGTGGATGGCTGTGCGCGGTCTGCGCCTGCGGGCAGCCGAACTGGCCCGGGCCGGAGCCGGCCTGGGCACCACGATCCTGGTCGTCCTGGCTGGGTGCGCCCTGATTGGGGTGGGTGTCGCCGGCGGCGGCGGCGCGGTGGCGGGGATCGCGATCGCCGCGATCGGAGTTGCGGTGGCATGGACCTGCTGCGACCGGCTGGCCTTGTCGGCCGTGCGGGCCCGGCCGGTCAGCGAGGTCGAGCATCCTCGGCTCTACCTGCTGGTCCGCGAGCTCAGCATGGCCGCGCGGCTGCCGGTGCCGCGGCTGTCCCTGGCGCCGGCCGGCCAGCCGAACGCATTCATAGCCGGCCGCGGCTCGCGCACCGCCACGCTGTGCTGCACCGAGGGCCTGCTGCGCGTGCTGGACGAGGCCGAACTGCGCGGCGTGCTCGCCCAGGAATTCGGTCACGTCCTGGACCATGACATGGTGGCCTCCTCCGTCGCGGCGGGGCTGGCCAGGGTCATCACTTCCCCCGCCGCGCTGGCCCGTGAGCTGGCCCGCTTGGGCCGCCGGCCGCGTCCCAGCTCCGGCCCGGTACTCCCCGAGACCCTGCTCATGGGTGTTCTCGGCCCGGTCGCGGCGCTCGTCGTCCGGCTCGTCGTCTCCGTCGAGCGCGAGTATCGCGCCGACGCGGCCGGATCCCGGCTGACCGGCGACCCGGTCGCCCTGGCCAGCGC
>JBAPYC010000153.1:0-2332 GCA_049284535.1 Streptosporangiaceae bacterium | reverse complement strand
GGCCTGCCTTGCGCGCACGCCCCGGTAGGCCGCTGGTCGTCGCCGTCACGCTCAGCAGTTCGCGGACGGCGGCGCACGCGCGCGCCTCCTCGCGGACTCACGCCGCCGGTGCGGGCGGCGATTTCTGACATTTTTCGGGTATTTCCAGGTCAGATGGCAGAGATTATTTGCATACTTGTTCGAACGAACTTATATTCGATCAAGCAGCAAGGTCAAGGCTTGACTCCGCCTGTAGATACAGACAATCCACGTTCAGCACTGCCAGTCTTCCCCCAATCGGCAGCGACGAGATGGGCGGCCCGGCTCACCCCGGGTGCCCTGGCGGCCCCGTCACGCGGCGGCAGGGAAGGCGGTTCGGCATGAGCAGTGGTCCGGAATGAACCGGGTGTACGGCGATCCGGTGAATGTTCAGGCCCGGCAGGACGGCAGGCCGTCGCGCTTCATGTGGCAGAGCCGCCGGTACGCCGTGAGCGCCATCCTCGAGCACTGGGTCATCAACCGGGAGTGGTGGCGCGAACCCGAGCCCGGCCCGAGCCCGGGCCGGCCCGAGCTCGAGTTCTGGCGGATCGAGGCCTCACCCGGCCCGGGCCTGGCCCCCCGGGTGTACGAGCTGCGCCGCGACGCCGCCACCGGCGCCTGGACCCTGCGCGGTTTAAAGCGGGGAGCGGACGTGATGGCCGACCTTGATCTGCGGCAGGTCCCGGCTCAGCTCGCGGAAGCCGACGCCGTAGTACATGTTCCGGGCGGCCGGATACGCCGGCGCGCCACGACAGGCGACCAGCATGCGGTTCGCGCCGGCCGCCCTGGCCAGCTGCATACCGTGCAGCTGCAACGCGGTGCCCAGCCCCCGTCGCCGGAAGTCCCGGTGGGTGCCCACGGGCTCGAATTCAGCGGTTCGGGTCGCCTCGTCCAGCCAGATGATCGCGGTCGCGGCGAGCGTGCCGTCCGGTGCGGCGATCAGCACATGCAGATCGGCCCGGTACGGCCAGGTCCGCCGGACCCGCTCGAACGCCGTCTGGGTGAAACTGGACGGATACCACGCGTCCCGGTGCGCCGTGACCGCGTCCGCCACCGGGACGTCCCCGGCCGCCAGAAACCGGAAACCGGTGGGCAGCACCGGATCGGGCACGCCGGCCAGCTCCCGCACATTGAACTGCACCCAGGATCCGCTGTCCGAACCGGTTTCCGCGTCGAACGCGTAACCGTGCGCGGCGACGCTGGCCCGCGCCTGTTCATCCGCGACCTGTACCGTCAGCAACCGGTCAACCTCGCCCGCCACATCGTCATACCAATCCAGGATCCCGGTCAGCAGCTCCGGCCGGTCCGGATGCACCTGCCAGATCAGGTTGGCCGCCTTGACCTCCAGGAACTTCCCATCGCTGCGCGGGACCCGGTAGGGCAGGTACACCCACGCCCACGCGGCCAGCCGGCCGTCGGCAAACCACATCCGGTGCCGCCAGAACTGGCTGAGCGCGTCGAAATCCTTGGCCCAGACCCAGGCCAGTTCACCGACGGTCGCGTCGCCGTTCAGCAGTTCCGGCCGCAGTGCGGTCACCTGCTGGGCCAGGCCCTGCATCAGCCGGAGTTCGGCCGGGCCAAGATCTCCCATCCGAGCACCGTGGCAGGCCCGGACCGTCCTGTCGAGGCAATTTCGGTCCGGACCGCGCTAGGCTGTGCCCCGGAGATGTTCGATGTACCGCTGGGCGGACCGCTGCACGATCTCCCGCGCCTGCGAGCGGAGTACCGGGGTCCACCAGCCGCCGTAGATCCGGTCGAAGCGGTACGGCCGCACCGCGTCGGCGACCCCGGTCACCGCCGCCTCGGACAGCGGCAGCCGGTTCGGCGCCGACCAGACGAAGCTCACCCGGTCCTCGCCCGGCGTGACGAAGATGGTGTCCCCGGACAGCAGCACGCCGCGCCCGTCCGCGCCGGCCGCCCAGTGCAGCACGGCGCTGCCGGGAAAGTGCCCGCCGCACTGGACCAGCGTCACCCCGGGCTGCACCTCGAGCGCTCCGGACCAGGTACGCACCCGCACGTCCGGCCCGGCCCGCAGCCAGGCCGCGTCGTCCGCGGGCACCAGGATCTCGGCGCCGAACGCACGCGCCCACTCCGCGATGGCGCCGTAGAAGTGCGGGTGGCTGGCGGTGACGTGACTCAGCCCGCCCGCCGCACGCACCGCCGCCACGGCCGCGTCGTCGATGAAGCCCGACGGGTCCCACAGCACGTTGCCGCCCGGCGCCGATACCAGCAGCGAGCGCTGCCCGATCGCGACCGGCGGGTCCGCCCCGATCCCGGTCAGCCCGGGCTCGACCGGCCGGACATTGGACCGGTG
>JBAPYC010000152.1:0-1520 GCA_049284535.1 Streptosporangiaceae bacterium | reverse complement strand
GCCAGTGGTGCGCGGACGGCCAGCCCCGCTACTGCCACGGTGAGTACTGCGCAGGCGGCCGCGACCGAGGCCAGCCCGATCGCGTGCTGGCTGGCGCCGAACGTCAGGACGATGAACACCACCTCCGCGCCTTCCAGCAGCACCCCTTTGAAGGCGAGCGTGAACGCATACCAGTCCAGGCCCGGGCGAGTGACTTCCTGGCCTGAAGCGCCAGCCTCGGCGGCCAGCGCGCCGACCTCGGCCAGTTGGCGGCGGTAGATCTCGTCCTCGTCGTGCTTTGCTTTAAAGCCGCTAGCCCGCAAGATCGCCTTGCGCAGCCACTGCAGGCCAAAGACCAGCAACAGCGCACCAATGACCAGCCGCAGTCCGGTCAGCGGCAACGCGGACAAGGCAGGCCCGAGCACGGCGACGATCACCCCGAGGGCGGCCAGCGCGGCCAGCACGCCAGCTCCCGCCGAACGCCAATCCCGGGCCGTGCCTGCGGCGAGCACGATTGTGGTGGCCTCGACACCTTCGACGGCGCACGCCAGGAATACCGGAAGTAACTGGTTAGGCGCCGGCTTTCGTCCCTGCACGGTCATGACGATGAGCGCGAGCGGGACCAGGATCCAGAGCTGGCGAACGCTGTAGCGGCGCAACTCCCGGCCGGTATCGACATCGGCCAGTTCGGCTTCGAGGGCACCAGGCCGGCTCAGCGAGACCGCGAAAGCCGCCAGCGGTGCGTAGTTAAGGCCGGCCCCGATCAGCCAGATCCCGAGTATGCGGGTGCCGAGACCCGAGCCGCCTATGACAATCCAGGTGCCCAGCGCCACTGCGGCGGCTAGCGCACCGGTGAACTCCGCCAGGACTATCCGCTTGCGCCGCGCCCTGCCTGTGGCGCCGTACATGTCGATCGCCGCGAGCCGTCTGACGTTCACGCCGGCATGGTCTCATACCGGAGCACGCCTGCGGGTCACCGAATCGCCAGGTTCGGGAATCCACGGGTGGCCTTCGCAGCATCATCCGGGCACCGGAGCAGGTGAGGGCCCCGACGGTCACCACTACCCAAACCGGACCACACTGATGAGGCCGGCCAGCAGGCAGTAGATGGCGAATGGCACCAGCGTCCGCGTGCGGAAATACCGGGCCAGGAACAGCACCGCGAGCAGTGAGGAAGCCGCGGCCGCGACGCTGCCCGCGATGATCTGGCCGCGGACGCCGGCCCCGAGTGGGCCGGTCAGGTCGCTGATCTTCAGCGCGCCGGCGGCCAGGATCACCGGGGTGGACAGCAGGAACGAGAACCGCATCGCGTCCTCGTGGCTCAGGCCGCGGGTGAGGCCGCCGACCATGGTCACGCCTTCCCGGCTGATGCCGGCGAACAGGGCCAGGATCTGGGATGCCCCGATCCACAGCGCGTTCCATATGCCGATGCCAGCCAGCCGCTGCCTGGCGGCCTCGTCCAGCATCGAGTCCCGCTTGCTGGGCTGCGCCGCCGAGCGCTGGGCGGGGGCCGGGGCGCCGGCCGAGTACCGGCCCTGGCC
>JBAPYC010000151.1:0-8031 GCA_049284535.1 Streptosporangiaceae bacterium | reverse complement strand
GCCCGGACCGCCTCGACCCGGGCCAGGTCCTCGGTCTCGGCCTGGCCGCGCTCGGCCACCTTGACCTTGGCGGTACGGCAGCCGGAGCCGGCCACGATCTGGGCCGCCAGCCCGGGCCCGACCGCGGGCACGGTCACGTTCACCTCGATCCGGTCCCGGACCGGCGCAGGCCAGCCACGGGTCGCCGATTCGACCGCGCTGGCCAGCCAGCGGGCGCATTCCCTCGGCCCGTACTCGGCGAACGGCGAGAACTCGCCCCACCCGGCCGGCCCCTGGATCAGCGCGCCCTCGCGGATCGTGATCCCCCGGAACTTCACCGGCATCGGGATGGCGAACGCCCGCAGCCCGGCGATCATCTCCTGCAGAACTGTCATGGGAGGTGCCGTCATGGGCGGCCGGTGCCGGTGAGAATGATCACAGCGTGCTGCTGCCGTTCGATCACGCGTAACCTCCCGCAGTCCGGGTTCTAACCTTAACGATCGTGACAATGCGCTCTTTGCACGCGGTCCTGGTCGCGCGCCCGACCCCGCGGTTCACCGAGCGGCTGGCGGTGGCGCTCGACGGCACCGGGCCCGCGCTGCTGCCACTGGACGCCGCATTGCCTGCGGCCCGGCTGACCGAGCTGATCGCCGCCTTCCAGCCGGACGCAATCGAAGACAGCGAGGGCGTGATCACCACCCGTTCGGCATCGAGCCGGGCCCGAGCCGACGATACAGCGGTCATCATCGGCACCTCCGGCTCCACCGGCACACCCAAGGGCGTGGAGCTGAGCGCGGCCGCGCTGCTGCACTCGGCCCGGGCCTCGCTGGCGCGGGTTGGCGCCCGGCCAGCGGAGCGCTGGCTGTGCTGCCTGCCGGTCACGCACGTGGCCGGGCTTCAGGTGCTGGTCCGGTCGCTGGCCAGCGGGACCGAACCGGTCCTGGCCGAGCAGGCCGACGCCCGGACCGTGGCCGGGTCCGGCTGCGCTCACGTCTCCCTGGTCCCCACCCAGCTGCAGCGCCTGCTGGCCGGGAGCGGCACGCCGGCGCCGCTGGCGGGATTCTCCTCGGTGCTGCTGGGCGCGGCCGCCGCGCCCGCCTGGCTGCTCCGCGACGCCCGGGACGCGGGCGTCCGGGTGATCACGACCTACGGCATGACCGAGACCTGCGGCGGCTGCGTGTACGACGGGTTCCCGCTGGACGGCGTGCAGGTCGAGGTCCGCGAGGACGACCGCATCTGGATTTCCGGCCCGGTGCTGTTCTCTGGTTATTACGGCGGCGCCGAGGTGGCGGCCGGCGGATGGTTCCGCACCGGTGACCTGGGCCGCATAGAGGCGTCGGGCCAGCTGACCGTGCGCGGCCGCGCCGATGACGTGATCAACACCGGCGGCTACAAGGTGGTGCCAGGCGAGGTCGCGGCGGCGCTGCAGGGCTGCCCCGGCGTCCGGGACGCGGCCGTGCTGGGACAAGCCGACGCGGAATGGGGCGAACGGGTCGTGGCGGCGGTGGTACCAGCAGATTCATCCGACCCGCCCACCTTGGATTTGCTCCGTCTGCATGTGCGCGGGCTGCTGCCGCGTTACGCTTTTCCAAGCAGGGTCGTAATGGTCGATGCCATTCCGATGCTTCCGAGCGGGAAGCACGACATCGTACGGCTCAGGCAAGAGCTGCTACGGCGGGAACAAATTGAGGCGGAGAGCGTTACTTAATAGTGCCCGGACAATGGCTCCCGCTGAAGACTGCGCGGGGCGGCGATGGGTACTTGGTGGAAGCCCATTGAACGATGTAAGTGATGCGTGCGTTGTCACGAGATGGAGGGAGGTGTCTCATGCCGCGGATCGCCATGGCCACGTCAACGGTCGATGACGAGGCGAGCACGACCCGAGTGGATGATCTCATCCAGCGCGGGCGGAGCCAGGGTCACCTGTCTCTTGCGGAGCTGAGGACAGCCTTTGATCAGGCAGGCCTCACGCCGGCTGAGGGACGGTCCATTCTGCGCGAGCTGAGCGAGGCCGGAGTACGGCTCGCCAACGAGCTGGACCAGGGTGGCTCCACAAGCCGTCCGAAGCGTTCGCCATCGGACACAGCACGGGCTGGAGGCGGCAAGTCCCGGGCTGGCACGGCGCGAGCTGCCAAGGAGACCGGCGACACAGAGCCCGCCCCCGAGGCCAGTGCCTCTGAGGCCAGCGCCTCTGAGGCCAGCACTGAGGCTGCTGATGATGCTGACGTTGACCTAGCCGACGCTGAAGTGGTGACGCTGGAAGCGGAGGCGGCCACGCTCGAGCCCGACAAGCTCGCCGAGGCGGATCTGGACGACCAGACGCCCGCCATGGGCGACTCGGTTCACACCTACCTGAAGTCCATCGGGCGCACCAGCCTGCTCACCGCGGAGCAGGAGGTAGACCTGGCCAAGCGGATCGAGGCCGGCCTGTTCGCCGAGCACAAGCTGGAGACCGCGACCGGCCTGGATGAGAACTTCCGGCGTGACCTCGAGGCGGTCGCCGAGGACGGGCGGCGCGCCAAGTCGCACATGCTCGAGGCGAACCTGCGCCTGGTTGTGTCGGTGGCCAAGAAGTACAGCGACCGGGGTCTGTCGCTGCTGGACGTGGTCCAGGAAGGCAACCTGGGCCTGATCCGGGCGGTCGAGAAGTTCGACTACACCAAGGGCTACAAGTTCTCCACCTACGCGATGTGGTGGATCCGGCAGGCCATCCAGCGCGGCTTCGCCGACTCGGCCCGGACCATCCGGCTGCCGGTGCACGTGCTCGAGATGCTCAGCAAGCTGAGCCGGGTCGAGCGGGACATGCACCAGCGGCTGGGCCGCGAGCCCACTCCGGAGGAGCTGGCCGTCGAGCTGGACCGGACCCCAGACCAGATCGAGGAGCTGCTGCGCACCAGCCGCCAGCCGATCAGCCTGGACTCCACGATCGGCGAGGACGGCGAGACCTCGATCGGGGACCTGATCGAGGACGTGGACGCGCCCGAGGCCTCGGAGCTGGTGGACCGCCAGCTGATGGCCGAGCAGCTGCGTTCGGCGCTGGACGCGCTGACGCCGCGTGAGGCCACGATCATGGCCATGCGGTTCGGTCTGTACGACGGCAACCCGCACACGCTGGACGAGATCGGCCGCGCGCTCGGTCTCACCCGCGAGCGGATCCGCCAGCTGGAGAAGCAGTCGCTGTCCAAGCTGCGTCACCCGAGCCGCGCCCAGCCGCTGCTCGACTTCGCCAGCTGATCAATACCAGCTGAGCGGCACCAGCTGAGCTAGCACCGAAACACCGGGCCCGACCTCCCGCCGGGCCCGGTTTTTTGGTGCCCCGGTCTGGCGCCCGGGTTTCTGGGGCCCAGGTTCCTGGTGTTCAGGGCCGGGCGTAGCCTCACATACATGAGCGGCAGCACAGCCCGGCGGCGGATCCTCAAGGTGCCGCGGGACGGCGTGCCCGAGTACCGGGCCGACCTGCTCGCGGTCGAGGAACCGCTGGAGATCCGGGTCGAGGACGAGCCGCTCACCGTGACCATGCGCACGCCGGGCGACGACATCGACCTGGCCGCCGGCTTCCTGTTCACCGAAGGGCTGCTGCGCGGGCTGGACGAGGTCCAGCAAATCCGCATGTGCGACGAGAACGTGGCCGCGGTCTCGGTCCGGGCTGGTACCGAGCCGCTGGCCGCCCGGGTGGCCGCGAACCGGAACTTCCTCACCACCAGTGCCTGCGGGGTGTGCGGCAAGGACAGCATCGCCTCGGTCCGGGTCCGGTCCGCCTTCGACGTGTCCGCTGACCCGGCACGGGTCTCCCCCGCCCTGCTGGCCGGCCTGCCGGACCAGCTCCGGGAGGCGCAGCGCGTGTTCAGCCGGACCGGCGGCCTGCACGCGGCCGGACTGTTCGGCCCGGACGGGTCACTGGTAGTCATGCGGGAGGACGTGGGGCGGCACAACGCGGTCGACAAGGTGGCGGGCTGGGCGCTGCGGCACGGGCTGCTGCCACTGGCCGGCCACGTGCTGCTGGTCAGCGGGCGGGCATCGTTCGAGCTAGTGCAGAAGGCCCTGATGATCGGGGTGCCGGTGCTCGCCGCGGTGTCCGCGCCGTCCTCCCTGGCCGCGGAGCTGGCCACCGAAGGCGGCCTGACCCTGGTCGGGTTCCTGCGCGGCGCCAGCATGAACGTTTACGCCGGGGCGCACCGGATCGAGCAGGCCGCTGCCCAGCCCGCTGCTGCGCCGCGCTAGCCGGCGCCCGGCGCGGTGACCTGGTAGCGGTCGATGCCGTCGGGCGAGACGGTTTTGGTCAGCTGGCCGCGGACGGCCAGCACCTCCAGATGAGCGGCCGTCTCGCTGACCGCCTGGATCTGGGCGAACAGGTCCAGGTCGCGGAACAGGCGCTGGCGCCGGGTCCACTTGATCGCCTCGGCCGCATCGAACGGCGTGGCGTTGCCGGCCTGCACCGCCGCGTGGGTCTCGGCCAGCCGGGTGTCGTGATGCTCGAGCAGCTCGTTGACCCGGTCGTGCACGCTGCCGGTCACCTGGCCGTGCGCGGGCAGCAGCCGGGCGTCCGGCAGGGCCAGCGTCCGGGCCAGCGACCTGAGATAGTCGTGCAGGGCCATCCGGTTGCCAGCCGCCTCGAAACCGATCGACGGGGTGATCTGCGGGAGCACGTGATCGCCCGCGAACATGATCTGCGCGGCGGCGTCGTGGAACACCAGGTGACCGCGGGTGTGCCCGGGAGTGTGCACGGCCCGCAGCGTCCGGGTGCGCAGGTCCAGGTCGGTCCCGTCACTCAGCCAGCGGTCGGGGTCCTCCCAGTCGGTGAACGGCGCGGGCGGCCGGAGGTTCCCCGCGGTCAGCTCGGTGGCCAGGCCGGCCGCGCCCAGCCGGCGCAGCTCCTCGAGGCCGAAGAAGCCGCGGCGGTCGCCGCCGACCATCTCCCGGCACGCGATCAGGTTGGCCCGCTCGCCCTCGCCTAGCGAGACCACGCTGCGGAACGTCTTGCGCAGCTCGATGGCCAGCGAGTAGTGGTCGATATGGATGTGCGTGACCAGGAAATTGCGGATGTCGCCGAGCTCGTACCCGATCTCCCGCAGCCCGGCGGTCAGCTGTTCGCGGGCCGGGACCAGCGCGATCCCGGCGTCGATCAGGTCGACTCCGCCGGGGTCGGTGATGGCGTAGACGTTGACCGCCTTGAGGCCCTCCATCGGCAACGGCAACGGGATCCGGTACACGCCGCCACCGAGGTCCTCGACCTCGGGCCGGGTCCACGCATACCGGTCTTCCGCCGTCTGGCTCATCGCGCCGCTGGTCCTTCCCTCCGGGCCCGGGACCGGACCGTCCTGAGCTACTGCTAAGTAACGATATCGGAGGTCGCCGCGCTTCCTGCTCTCCAGATCGTAGGGCCGGCCGGGAAGGGTGCATCGGCCTGGGTCTGCATCAGCAGG
This sequence comes from Streptosporangiaceae bacterium, assembly GCA_049284535.1. Taxonomy (GTDB): domain Bacteria; phylum Actinomycetota; class Actinomycetes; order Streptosporangiales; family Streptosporangiaceae; genus Palsa-504. Next base: position 2,629 of record JBAPYC010000151.1, on the reverse strand, counting down.
CAGCGCTCGACGCGGAGCTCGAAGACGACCTCCGCGTCGAATCCGGGCCACACCGTCCCGTCCCGCTCGGCCAGGATCTGCTCGCGCACCACCCGGTCCACGGTGGCGTCGGTGACCTCGCGGGCCTGGCCGGTCACGGCGAAGCCATCGTCCTGCCGCGGCGGCGCGCAGGTCTCGCTGTGCAGGGCGTAGCGCCCGTCCCGTCGCAGGTCCTGCTGCTTGGGGCCGGCCATGATCAGCAGGTGCAAGCCCGCGGTGCTGATGACCGGGCAGACCGGATGCACGCGCGGCCCGCCGGCGGGCCGGATGGTGGCCAGGAAAGCCAGGCCGATGCCGATCTGGTAGAGGTGCCGGCGCCCGGCGCTGGCCAGGGCGGGCTGGGTTCGCTCGAACTCGGTCCAGGTGATCATCTGCCGGACGTTACCCGCGCATTGCTGACATCTGCTGTCAGCGATGCGCCCTAGTCTTCTGGGTATGCGCGCCGACCGCCTGCTGAGCCTGGTCCTGCTGCTCCAGGCCCGGGGCCGGGTCACGGCGCGGGTCCTGGCGGCGGAGACCGGGGTGAGCATCCGGACGGTCTACCGGGACCTGGAGGCGCTCAGCGCCGCGGGCGTCCCGGTCTTGTCCGAGCCAGGGCCGGGCGGCGGATGCCGGCTGCTGGAGGGCTACCGGTTCCCGCTCCGCGGGCTGCGCCCGGAGGAAGCCGAGGCCCTGCTCATCCTGGGCGTGCCAGCCGTCCTGGGCGAACTCGGCCTGGCCGGAGCGCTGAGCGCCGCGCACCGGCAGATCCGGGCTACGGCCGGCCCAGCCTCCGGCGCCCTCGTGCACCTGGACATGCCGCGCTGGTTCGGCGGGGCTGAGGAGGTCCCGTGCATGGCCGCACTGGCCCGGGCGCTGCGGCTCGGCCGCTGCCTGGCTATCAGCTACCGTGACGAGGACGACCGCCAGCCACGTGCCGTCTGCCCGCTGGGCCTGGTCAACAAGGCCGGCGTCTGGTACCTGGTGGCGCGGTCCCGGAACGGCGAGGTGCGGGTGTTCCGGGCTGGGCGGATACGGGACGCACGGCTCGGGCCCGAGCCGTGCTCGCGTCCGGACGGCTTCGACCTGGCGGGATTCTGGGCCCGGTGGTCGGCCGAGTTCGAGGCCAGCCGGCCCCGGCTGACGGTGACCGTACGGGCCTCGCCCGCGGCCCTGGCGGCCTTCGGCGAGGTCTTCGGCCCGGCCGCAGGGGCGGTGCTGGCCGCGGCGCAGCCGCCGGATTCCGGCGGCTGGCAGGTGGCACGGCTGTGGTTCGAGCACGAACAGGCCGCGGTGTACCGGCTGGCCGGCTTCGGCGACCAGATCGAGGTGCTCGACCCGCCGCCGGTAAGGGCCCGTCTGGCCAGCACCGCACGGGCGATACTCAGCCGGTATGATCCGGGCGGGTAAGCGCCGGTTGTTGCCGTGTGGCACCCGGCGGGGATGCGCTACGTTCATCTCGGTGGGCGCGGTGCGCGGTGGAGGTGGACAGTGACGGTCGGCGCCGAGACGCAGATCACCGATCTGACGGTGGACGATCATGCGTGCCTGACCTTCGGCGAGCCCGAGGATCTGTTCGACCTCACCGCGGCGTTCGTGCGCGACGGGCTGGCCAGCGGCCTGAAGGTAGTCTGGCTCAGTGACGCCGGAGCGCAGCAGGCAACGGCCGAACTGGGCCGGCGCGGGATCGGGGTGGAAGCGGCCATGACCTCCGGTCAGCTGGCGACCGCCGGCTGTGACGGCTGCCTGCTGTCCGGCCAGGCGTTCAGCTCGAGCCAGGCTCTGGCGTGGCTGGCCGGGCAGATGGCGGCCTGCCGCGATAGCGGCTTCCCGGGGCTGCGGGTAGCGGTGGACATGAGCTGGGCGCTGCGCCCCGTCAGCGGGGTTGAGCAGCTGCCCGAGTTCGAGGAAGGCCTGGCCAAGACGCTGGCCGGCACCACCGTCTCGGTGCTGTGCCAGTACGACCGGGAGCGGTTCGACCCGGTCACGCTGGCGTCGGTGGCCGCGTCCCACACCCGCTCGGTGGCCACGGCGACCTATCACGCCGACGTGATACTGCGGATCTGCCGCCAGTACGCGCCCCCGGGGATCCGGCTGGCCGGCCAGATCGACTTCATGAGCGCCGAGCCGCTGGCCACGGCGCTGGCCGAGGCCATCCGGCTCGAGGGTGACATCACGGTCAACATGGCCCCGCTGGCCTTCATCGACGCCACCTGCGCTCGCATGATCCTGGACGCCGCACGCGGCCTGGCCGCCGATAGGTCCATGACGCTGCGCTGCCGGCCCGAGATCGCCTCCCGCTTCGTGCTGCTCGGCGCGGTCGACATTCCCGGACTGAGCCTGGTGAGCGTCCATGGCCAGTGAAGGCCCGCGGCCACTCGGTCCGGATCCGCTCGGCCCGGTCACCGCGAGTGCCCCGGCGCCAGACCCGTCCCCAGTCATTGACCAGGTCTTCGACTCCGGGTCGTTGTATGCGCTGCGCGAGGCCGTGGCCGCGCACGCCGTTCAGGCCGGGCTCTCAGAGGGCCGCGTGATCGACGCCGTGCTGGCGGTGCACGAGCTCGCCGCCAATGCCGTCCGGCACGGCGGCGGTCACGGGCGGCTGCGGGTC
>JBAPYC010000150.1:0-8202 GCA_049284535.1 Streptosporangiaceae bacterium | reverse complement strand
TCGCGGCCGCGGCCTGCGCCTTGATCACCTCGGCGGGACGCTCGCCCGGCGGCGCCGTGACGGCCGGCCAGTTGACCGGGGCGGCAACCAGGTCGGCGCCGTCCAGCGCGGCCCGGCGCACCCACTCGGGGAACTCCAGGTCGTAGCAGATCATCACGCCGATCCGGCCGAGCTCGGTCTCGACCACGGGCGGCGGAGCGTCACCGGGCACGAAGACCTGCTTCTCGGTGTCCCACAGGTGCGCCTTGCGGTAGAGGGCGCGGACGCCCGACCCGTCGACGAGAGCCGCGCTGTTGTGCAGGCGGCCGTCACCGCCGAGCTCGCAAAACCCGCCCACGATGACCAGGTGGTGCTCGCGGGCCAGCGAGGCCCACTGGCGCAGGGTGCCGCTGTCGCCGGCGGACGAGGCCAGGCCGCGTGCCTCGGCGGTGCTGGCGAAGACGTAACCGGAGTCGCACAGCTCGGGCAGGACGACGAACCGCGCACCTGCGGCCGCCGCCTCGGTTACCGCCTCGGCGGCCGTCTTGCGGTTGGCGTCCAGCTCGCCCACGGCCAGCCCAAGCTGAGCCACGGCGATCATGGTGGAGTCCACGGTTGCGCTCCGTTCGTCCGGAATGGGACTTTCGGGATAGGACTATAGACAGCATCCTCCACCGGCAGCGCAGGGAAGAGGCACGAGGTGACGGTAAAGGCAGACGTCGTGGTGGTGGGCGGCGGGCACAACGGGCTGGTCGCGGCGGCCTACCTGGCCCGGGCCGGGCTGGACACGGTGGTGTGCGAGCGGCGCGGGGTGACCGGCGGTGCGGCGGTCAGCGAGCACCCGTTCGGGCCGGACTTCACGGTGACGTCGCTGTCCTACGTGGTCTCGCTGCTGCCGCCGGACCTGGTCCGCGACCTGCGCCTGGAACAGCACGGATACCACGTGTACCCGCAGGGGCCCTACTTCGCACCGCGCACCGACGGACGCTACCTGCGGCTGCCGGAACAGCCGGACCTGCGCCGCGCCGAGATCGCCAAGTTCTCCGCGGCCGACGCCGACGCCTACCCCCGCTATGAGCAGCACCTGGCCGCCATCGGGAAGGTGCTCGGGCCGCTGCTGCACCAGATACCGCCGCGGCTCGGGTCGCGGCGGCCGCAGGACCTGCTGCGCCAGGCCCGGCTGCTGACCCAGCTGCGCGGGCTGGACGAGCGCGGCGCCGTCGACGTGACCCGGCTGCTCACCGGGAGCATCGCCGACCTGCTCGACGAGTATTTCACCAGCGACGCGATGCGGGGCCTGCTGTCCGTCTCCGGGGTGATCGGGACGTGGGCCGGGCCGCGTTCGGCCGGCACCGCCTACGTCATGCTGCACCATCACATCGGTGAGACCGACGGATCGGCAGGCGCCTGGGGATTCCCGCGTGGCGGCATGGGCGGGGTGTCGGCAGCGCTGGCCGCCGCGGCCTCCTCGTTCGGCGCGCAGATCAGGACCGATGCCGAGGTGGCGCGGATCCGCACCCGCGACGGCCAGGTCAGCGGGGTCGAGCTGGCCAGCGGCGAGACGATCGACGCCCCGCTCGTGGTGACCACCGCGCACCCGCAGATCTCGTTCCTGCGGCTGCTGGACCCCGCGGACCTGCCGCCGGAGTTCGTGGCCGACATCCGCGGCTGGCGCAGCCGCAGCGGCACCGTCAAGATCAACCTGGCGCTGGACCGGCTGCCGGTGTTCGCCAGCCACCCCGAGCCCGATCCGCAGGTCTACGGCGGCACGATCGTGCTGGCCGAATCACTGGACGACATCGAGAATGCCTTCCAGCAGGCGGTCGCGGGCGAGCCGGCCACGCTGCCGTTCGCCGACATCTGCATCCCCAGCGTGTTCGACGACTCGCTGGCCCCGGCGGGCAAGCACGTCATGTCGATGTTCACCCAGTGGGTGCCGTGCGACTACGCGGACGCGCCGCACGAAGCCGACCTGGAGGCCTACGCCGACCGGGTACTGGCCCGGATGGAGAAGGTGGCGCCGGGCTTCAGCGACCTGGTCCTGCACCGGCAGGTGATCGGGCCGCACCAGATGCAGGAGGAGTACGGCCTGGTCGGGGGGAACATCTTCCACGGCGAGCTGTCGCTCGGGCAGATGTTCCACGCCCGGCCCGCGGCCGGCTACGCCGACCTGCGGACACCGGTACGAGGCTTGTACCAGGCCGGTTCGGCCACCCACGGGGGCGGCGGCGTGACCGGTATCCCGGGACGCAACGTGGTCCGGCAGATCCTGGCCGACCGGCGGGCCGAGCGCTGGCGCCGCCGGGTCAGCCCCGAGCGGGTCCAGAAGGCCATCGCGCGCCGCTAGCGGCGGCCGGGCGGCTTACCGGGCCGGCCGGATCGCGGCGGCCCCCGGGGCTTACGAGGCGGGAGCGGAAGCGGCAGGTGCGCCCTGGGAGGCGCGGGCCAGGTCGGCGACCAGGTTGAAGGAGGTCAGCCGGTCGGCCGGGTCGAAGACCATGGTGGTGATCATGAGCTCGTCCGCCTTGGTCGCGTCGAGCAGCTCGGTGATGCCGCGCTGGACCGTCTCGGGCGAGCCGAGAATCTGGGTGGCCAGCCGGTCCTCGATGAAGGCCCGCTCGAGGTCGTTGTACGGGTGGGCGGCAGCTTCTTCAGGCGAGGGCATCGGGCCGGGGTTACCCGAACGCAGGCGCAAAAAGGACAGCGCCCCCGAGCCGGCCAAGAACCGGGCCCGTTCGTCGGTGCCGGCGGCGATCACGGCGGCGGCGACCATGGCGTAGGGGCGGTCCAGGAACTCGCCCGGGCGGAAGTGCTGCCGGTACAGGGCCAGCGCGGGCAGCGTGTTGGCCGCGCTGAAGTGGTGCGCGAACGCGAACGGCAGGCCGAGCAGGCCGGCCACCTGCGCGCTGTAGCCGCTGGAGCCGAGCAGCCACATGGCGGGCTGGTTGCCCCGGCCGGGCATGGCCGTGATCCGCGCGAACGGGTGGTTCTCCGGCCACCGTCCGGTGAAGAAGCCGAGCAGGTCCATCAGCTGATCGGGGAAGTCGTCCGCGGACAGTGCCTCGGCCGAGCGGCGCAGCGCCGCCGCCGTGGCCTGGTCCGTGCCGGGCGCGCGGCCGATGCCGAGGTCGATCCGGCCAGGGTGCAGCGCCTCCAGCATGCCGAACTGCTCGGCCACCACCAGCGACACATGATTGGGCAGCATCACGCCGCCCGAACCCACCCGGATCGAGGAGGTCGCGTCGGCGATGTGCCCGATCAGGACGGGCGGCGCCGAGCTGGCGATGCCGGGCATGTTGTGGTGCTCGGCCACCCAGAACCGCCGGAACCCCAGCTCGTCGGCCCGCCGGGCCAGGTCGATGGTGGAGCGCAGGGCATCACCCGCGCTGCCGCCATCCGGCACCGGGGCCAGGTCGAGTACTGACAGGGGCACGGCTCGCGGGCCGAAGGTAAGCGCCTTTTCGTCCACGTCTGTGCGAACAGCACCGGGCGCCCCGTTCTTCCGCCGGGAAGGCTTGCGGCGTCTGCGGGGGCTCGAAGGGCCGGCCGTTCGGCATGAAGATTCATACCAAGAAAGCTTTGCATACTTATCTTTGCAAAGCTATCTTGGCATTATGGCCACAGACAAGCCAGAGGCAGCGGACAAGGGCCGCACCGTGACCGAGCTGACCGATCCGCGCGCGCTGCGGGCTTACGCCCACCCGGTCCGGATGAAACTGATGGGCCTGCTGCGGACCCAGGGGCCGCTGACCGCGACGCGGGCGGCCGGGCTGCTCGGCGAATCCTCCGGCACCACCTCGTTCCACTTGCGCCAGCTGGCCAAGTACGGCCTGGTCGAGGAGGCGGGGGGCGGCACCGGGCGGGAGAAGCCGTGGCGGGCCACCAGCACGTCCACGGGCTGGAGCGCGGTCCCGGACTCCCCCGAGATGGCGGCGGCGACCGGGATGCTGGCCACGGTCGCGGCCGAGCGGTACTTCGAGCAGCTGATGACCTGGCTGGAATTCTGGCCGGGCGAGCCGGCCGAGTGGCAGGAAGCGGCCATGTTCGGCGACCGGCTGCTGTACGTCACCGCGGCGGAACTGCAGGACCTGGGGACCCGGGTGCGGGCCCTGGTCGATGAGTACTTCGAGCGGCAGGTCAGGCCGGACCTGCGGCCGGCCGGAGCGCGCCTGGTGACCTGGCTGAACCTGGCCTTCCCCAGCGAGCCGCTGCCTGGCCAGTCACTGCCTGGCCAGCCGCTGCCTGGGGAGCCGGAGGCGGGGGCGGGCTGAGATGGGGTCCCGGCTGGCGCCGGCCCGGCTGGTGCCGACTCTGCTGCGGGATACGGTGTTCCGGCGGTACTGGAGCGCGTCGACGATCTCGATGTTCGGCGACGCGATCTCCGGGCTGGCACTGCCGCTGGCCGCCGTGATCGCGCTGCACGTCAGCACGGCCCAGATGGGCTACCTGACCGCGCTGGAGTGGCTGCCGAGCCTGCTGTTCGGTCTGCCCGCGGGGGCCTGGGTGGACCGGCGGGCGCGGCGGCGGCTGACCATGATCGCCGCCGACCTGAGCCGGGCGGTGCTATTCGCCAGCATCCCGGTCTGCTACGCGCTGGGTGTGCTGACCCTGGCGCAGCTGTACGCGGTGACGTTCGGCGCCGGGCTGGCGAGCATTGCCTTCAACGTCTCGGACGGGACGCTGTTCATCTCCATCGTGGCCCCCGAACGCTACCTGGACGGGCAGTCGCTCATCTACGGCAGCCGGTCGCTGTCCTTCGTGGGCGGCCCGGGCATCGCCGGGGTCCTGGTGGAGGTGTTCACGGCGCCGTTCGCCATCGCCGCGGACGCGCTGTCCTTCCTGGGTTCGGCGTTCTTCCTGAGCCGGATCCGGCCCGCCGAGCCGCCCGCCGACGACGAGGACTCCTCGATCCTGGCCGGGGCACGCTACATCGCCCGTTCGGGCATTGTCCGTGGCTCGCTGGCGGCGGTGGCCATCGTCAACTGCTTCAATCTCATGTTCAACGCGCTGTACCTGCTCTACGCGGTCCGCGTGCTGCACATCCGGCCCGGCGTAGTCGGCGTGCTGATAGGCGTGGCCGCCCTGGGCGCCCTGCTCGGCTCGGCGGTGACCAAGCGGGCCGCGGACCGGATCGGTGCGGGCTGGGTGTACCTCATCGGCTGCCTGCTGTACACCGCGCCGCTCGCGGGCTGGCCGCTGGCCCACGGCTCCCGGCCGGTGGTGCTGGCTATCTTGTTCACGGCCGAGTTCACCAGCGGGTTCGGGCTGATGCTGCTGGACATCAGCATCGGGGCGATCTTCGCCGCGGTGATCCCGGCCCGGCTCCGGTCCCGGGTCACCGGGGCGTTCCAGGCCGTCAACTACGGCACCCGGCCGCTCGGCGCCGTGCTCGGCGGGCTGCTCGGCACGGCCCTCGGCCTGCGGCCGGCGCTGTGGATCGCGGTGGCGGGCGGCGTGGCCGGGGCCCTGGTGCTGCTGGTCACCCCGGTGCCGTGGTACCGGCTGCCCGCAGGTTCGCCCGCCTGACCGGCCGGCGGGAGCCGGACAGCTCTGGTGGGGTCAGCTCTGGTGGGGTCAGCTCTGGTGGTGCACGGTCCGGCGCGGGCCGGACTGGACCGCTTCGTCGCTCATCGGGCGGCCTTCCAGATTCCAGCTCCAGGAGATCTCCGGCGTGATCCGCATGTAGGCTCCCGGCCCGAACTGCCCAGGCCGCTCGATCAGCTCGGCCGTCCCGTAGACGCGCAGGAAACGCGGGCTCCACGGGTTGGTGGACACCAGGTCGTCGATGACCAGAGCGACCTTGGGCTGGCCCGCCTGGACGTTGAGGAACTTCCTGGTCCGCTCGGGCGCCCGGCCGCCGACGTAGAAGTAGGTGCCGTCGAACTCGAAGCCGACCGGCGCCACATCCGGCTGCTCGGCGGTGTCGACGGTGGCGATCCTGGCCAGCGGCTGCGACTTGAGGTAGGCCACCTCGTCCTCGGTGAACGCCATCGGGCAACTCCCGTCGATTGTTCGTGTCGATTACTATCAACATAACAAACATTTGGGCCGAACGGGCGGGGTGCGAGTTGACGGCAGGACCGGTTCACCGGGAGGACCCGGCGGCGGATGAGCTGATCCGGCTGACCGCGCTCACGCGGTCCGTCTTCGCCCGGGTCGCCGAGGAGCACGGGCTGCCCGCGGCGCAGGCCCGGATGATGTGCGTGCTGGCCGCCGGGCCGCGCCGGATGTCAGAACTGGCCGGGCTGCTTGACATCGAGAAGGCCGCGCTGACCGGCCTGGCCGACCGGGCCGAACGCCGCGGCCTGATCGCGCGGACGGCGGTGCCCGGGGACCGGCGGGCGCTGTCGGTCGCGCTCACCCCGGCCGGGCGCACCGCCGCGACCGCCTTTCACCGCGACGTCTCCGCCGAGCTGGCCGGGCTCACCGCGGTGCTGCCGCCGGGTGAGCGTGCGCGGTTCGGCCGCAGCGTGGCCCGGATCACCGCGGCCGCGGCTAGCGGCCGTCCCGGGGGGCCATGACTGCGAGCGCGTCGGCGTCACTGGCCCGGGCGTGCAGGAAGTAGTCGGCCCACTCGGCCACGTCCGGGTAAGACGACTGGGCGATGACCTGGGCACAGGCGGCTTCGGTGTCGTAACTGGTGCGCCGCATGGTGACCGCGCCGTCGGCGAGCACCGCCCAGTGCGCGCCCTGGCGGCCGCAGGCGGTCGAGCACCTCGCAAGGCTGCGGCCCGGCCGCGATATCGCCAGTGAGCACGATGCGCTCGGCGTCCCGGACGGCAGGTTCGGCCAGCACCGCATCCAGCGCGGGCAGCACGCCATGGATGTCGGACAGCACGGCGACGGAGGCGACCACCGTCACCACGATGCCGGTCCGGCCCGCGGCCCGCTACCCCGTCTCGCTCCGGGCGTAACCGCGCGGCTGGGTGCTCGCGGCCAGCGGTCTCACGTTCGATCCGCTCCGCGGTCTCGCGCGGGTCACGGAAGGTCGTCACCTCGCCGGACGGCGCGTTGGTGTGGTGCTCGAGAGTGTAGAAGCGGAGCGGGTGCCCGTCCGGGTCGAGCACCTCGGGCAGGATCCAGCCCATGCTGGCCCGGTGCACTCCGGCGTGGGGCTGGCCGATCGCGTCGAGCGTGCGGGCGAGCCGGTCCATGGCCGTCTTGTCCGGCACGCCGATGGCGAAATAGTCGAATCCGGCCGCGGCGCGGGCCCGGTCCGGGTCGAGCCGCAGGGCCAGGTCGGGTCCGCCCGCGGGATGAGCCAGGCCGTACCCCATCAGGATGCCCTGCTCCACGAACTCGATCTGGACCTGGTACCCGAGGCGGCTGCGGTACCACTCCAGCGAGCGGGCCAGATCGGTCACGGGCAGCTTGAGGTGATGGATACCGGCCAGCACCGGCGTTTCTGCGTTCATGCTGTCCCCTAATGCAGCTTCTATGTACTCGATGCAGTTAGACTGCAACGTTATGACTGGTGACGTCAACCCCCGAGATGGCCGCACGCCGTCGTTGCGGCAGGCGCAGACCGCGCTGACCGAGGAGCGCATCATCGCGGCGGCCGCGGAATTGTTCCTGGCCGAGGGGTACGTGGCCACGACCCTCGAGGCGGTGGCGCAGCGGGCCGGGGTCGGCGCGCGGACGGTGTACGTACGGTTCGGGACCAAGGCCGCGCTGTTCAAGCGGGTGATCGACGTGGCTATCGTGGGCGACACCGCCGCGGTCGACGTGCTGGGCCGCGAGCCGATGCAGCGGGCACTGACCGCCCCGTCGGCCGGTGAGCGGATCACGGCCGGGGCGGCGCTGGGGCGGGCCATCATGGAACGGACCGGGGCGCTGTTCGCTGTGGCGAAGCAGGCCGCAGCGGTAGAGCCGGTGATCGAGGAGTTCTGGCAGCAGGGCCGGGCCCAGGCCCGGTACGCCCAGCAGGTGTTCTGGACCCAGCTGGCCTCCGACGGGCTGCTTGCCGCCGGGACCGACCTGGACTGGCTGATCGACACGGCCGCGGTCGTGACCGGCGCCGAGACCTATCTGCTGGTCACCGCCATGCTCGGCTGGGACCTGGACAGTTACCAGCGCTGGCTGGAGGTCACCCTGACGCGGCTGGCCGGGCAGCTGGCCTAGCCGGGCAGCGCCCTAGTCAGCGTCTAGCCGGGCAGCGGTCTAGTCAGCAGGGCTAGGCGGAGCCAGCGCAGGAGCTCGGCGAAGTCGGCGTCGATGACGGCC
>JBAPYC010000149.1:0-2492 GCA_049284535.1 Streptosporangiaceae bacterium | reverse complement strand
CAAGCAAGTAGGCGTGCCCGGCGGACAGCCCGAACCCGGCCGGCGGAGGGCCGCCGGACGGCAGCTGCCCAGCCCGGTCCAGGTAAAGCGCCCCGAACGCGGCGATCCCGACGACCGCTCCGAGCTGGACCACGGTGACCATCACACCGCTCGCGTCCGCCGCGAGCGACACCGGCACCCCGGACACCACCCGGGCCATCAGCGAGCCGAACGACCCGGCCATTCCGGCCCCGGCGACGGCGAGCGCCAGGTAGAGCCGCACGCCGCCGGTGCCGCCGGAGTGCAGCAGCACCCCGGACCAACCCAGCCCGAGCCCGGCGACCAGGAATCCTCCGGTGACCAGCCCTCCGTGAAAGCGGGCCGGAAGCCGCCGCCAGTTGAGGCTGACCAGCGCGAACGCGACGCCGCAGGGCACGAACGTGAGCCCGGAACGCAGCGCGGAGTACCCCAGGCCCTCTTGCAGCTGCAGCGTCAGGCTGAACAGCCAGCCGGTGAACAACGCCATTGTCGCGAACAGGCCGCCGAGCCCGGCCGCCATGCCGGGCAGGCGGAGCAGCGGACGTGGCAGGATCGGCTGCCCGCCGCGCGTACCGACCCGGTCCTCGACCCAGCCGAGCAGAGCGAACAGCGGCAGCGACGCGGCCAGAAATACCCAGCCCCAGGCCGGCCAGCCGAGCGGCTGCCCGAGCACCAGCGGCAGCACGAACGCGAGTACGGCCGGCGTCAGTACGGCCAGGCCGGGGAGGTCGAGCCGCCGTACGCCGTCGAAGCGCCCGGCGGGCAGCAGCCGCCCGCAGGCGAGGATGAGCAGCCCGACGGGCACGTTGACCAGGAATACCGGCCGCCACGAGCTGCCGAACAGGTTTGCGCTGACCAGCAGCCCGCCGATGACCTGCCCGGCTACGGCGCCGCCGGAGATGACGGTCGCGTACAGGCTCATCGCCCGCGCCCGCGGGCCCGGCGCGGTATAGCCGCGCTGGATGAGGCTGAGCACCTGCGGAATCATCACCGCCGCGCCCGCTCCCTGGACGAACCGCAGTGCGACGAGCGCGCCCGCCGAGGGTGCGAGGCCGCAGCCGAGGGACGCGAGGGTGAACAGCGCGACCCCGCCGAGGTATGTGCGCCGGTGCCCGAGGATGTCGCCGAGCCGGGCCCCGGTGACCAGCAGCACCGCGTAGGCGATGGTGTAGCCAGCCACGATGAGCTGCAGCCCGGCACCGGACGCGCCGAGCGTGACATGCATCGCGGGCACCGCGACGTTAACGATGTTGACGTCGATCACGGCCATGAGCTGGCCCGCGAGCACGATCGCGAGGGTGACGCCTGGTGACACGAAGCGGCGGGGAGAGCCACGGTGAACATCCGGCCGGATGTCTTCGGTGAGGTCTGTCATGCTCCCAGCCTGCGGCTAGTCTTATGCTGTTACCAAGAGCCTGATTATCCTGGTACTGGCAGCACCTGGCAGGTTCGCAGCCGATGCGGGAGGGTGGAGAACGTGAGCGCACCGAGCACCAGCAGCGCGCGCCGGACCGAGCTGGCAGCGTTCCTGCGCAGCCGCCGGGAGCGGATCAGCCCGGAGGACGTCGGCCTGCCGCCAGGTACCCGGCGCCGGACCGCGGGACTGCGCCGCGAGGAGCTCGCGCAGCTCGCCGGGGTCGGTGTGACCTGGTACACCTGGCTCGAGCAGGGACGGCCGATCAACGCCAGCGTCCAGGTCCTCGACGCGATCGCGCGCACGCTGCGGCTCGACGCCGTCGAGCGCGGCCACCTGTTCCGCCTAGCCGACGTCCCCGGTGCGGCCGGGACCGGCCCAGCGGACTGCCCCGAGTGCCCGCTGCCGCCTCAGGTGCAGACCATCCTCGACGCGATCCCGTACCCCGCCAGTGTGCTCACCGAGCGCTTCGACCTACTCGCCTGGAACCAGATCTATGCTGCGCTGTTCCCGCGACTGGTAGAGACGCCAGCGGCCGAGCGCAACACGCTGCTGTCCTGCCTCACCAGTCCGGTCTGCTGCAGCCCGATGCCGCAGCAGGATCAGTACTCCGCCACCCTCGTCGGCCAGCTCCGCGCGGCCTACGGCAAGCACGTCGGCGACCCCGCCTGGACGCACTTCATCGGCCGCCTCAACATGCAGAGCCCAGTGTTCGCGGCGCTGTGGGCGGCGCACGACGTGACCCGGCCGGCCAGCTATGTGAAGCACTTCCGGCACCCCACGCTGGGGACGATCACCGCCACGTCGACCAGCTTCGCGGTCACCGCCATCCCGGGCGCGCGGATGGTGGTCTACACCCCCGACGATCCCGGCAGCGAGCAGGCGGTCGCCCGGCTGGCCGCGGGCGAGGAACTGGACGCCCGGTTCCCCTGCTGGGATTCCCATGATGCCGATCGAATGGAGCTGGAGCTGGCCGTGGCCCGCTGACCACCTGCCCCGGCTGGTGGCGGCAGCCTCGGGCAGCAGCTCGAGCTGCTAAGCCGGCAGGTCTCCACGCGCA
>JBAPYC010000148.1:0-4181 GCA_049284535.1 Streptosporangiaceae bacterium | reverse complement strand
ACCCGCGGGAGCCGCTCGCGGGCCGCGGCCACCTGCCCGGCCAGCTCGGCGGTCTCGCCGGCGAAGCGATCCGCGAAACCGGCCGGGGCAGCCTCGTACGCGAGCCGGCGGCGGACCACCTCGGCCCGTTCGGCCGGGTCGTGGCTGGCCGTTACCTGCACGGTCAGGCCGAACCGGTCAAGCAGCTGGGGGCGCAGCTCCCCCTCTTCCGGGTTCATGGTGCCGACCAGCAGGAAGCGTGATGGGTGCCGGACCGAGACACCCTCCCGCTCCACGTAGTTGACGCCCAGCGCGGCCGCGTCCAGCAGCAAGTCGACCAGGTGGTCGTGCAGCAGGTTGACCTCGTCGACGTAGAGCACGCCGCGGTGCGCGGCGGCCAGCAGGCCGGGCTGGAACGCGGTGGTGCCCGCGGTCAGCACCCGCTCGATGTCCAGCGAGCCGGCCAGCCGGTCCTCGGTCGCGCCCACCGGCAGCTCGGCCAGGGTGACTGGCCGCAGCTCGGCAACGCCATCCGGCGATCCCGGACCGGGGTGCGGCCCCGCCGGGCAGGCCGGGTCGGGCGCGGCCGGATCACACGAGTACGGGCAGCCGGGGACCACGGCGACCGGTGGCAGCAGCGTGGCCAGCCCACGCACCATAGTCGACTTGGCCGTGCCCTTCTCGCCGCGTACCAGGACACCGCCGATGGCCGGCGACACCGCGTTGAGCAGCAGGGCGAGCTTCAGGTCCGCCATCCCCACGATGCCGGCGAACGGATAACTGGTGTCCGTCATCGCCATGAAAGCCAGTTCCTTCCCGGGTTTCCTCGCCCGAAGTGCGGAGCATGCGGCAGCCGGAGTTCCTGGCTCCCGGGTGCAGACGGCGGCCCCGGCAGGAGCCCGTTCGCCCGGTCACAGTTGCGGGACAGCCCCGGATTCGCACCGGCGTTCCTCCGCGTTGCTACCTCAGCACAGCATCGCATACTGCCCTAGTGCGGCATGGAACGGTCCCTAAGTTAAACGCCAGGTAAACTGCTCTCCATTCACCTGGCGTTTACAGGTTGCCAGTCTTTCATCAGTAAACTCTCAGCTCAGCCGGGTAGCGTAGGTCAGCGGCGACCGGTAGAACCGGATGGCGGATCCCCGCCTTTGTGGCGAGCAAGCGGACGTGCGATGACATGACGATCGCGACATTTACCGACGTGTGACACATACCTAATTAGCTACACGCTGAACGGAGCGCGCATGCCGAATCGTTCCCGGGTTCTGGTGACCGGAGGCGCCGGATTCATCGGCCGCAGGGTGGTACGCGCTCTCGTGGCCGAGGGACACGACGTGACAGTAGCTGACCTGCGGACTTTCCCCGATTCTGGCGTGCGTTCGCTGGTCGGGGACCTGTGCGATCCGCGGGCGGCGGCGCGGGCCGTGCAGCCCGGAACCGACCTCATCATCCACCTGGCCGCCGTCACCTCGGTGCTGGCCTCGGTGGCCGATCCGGTCGGCACGCACCTGCTCAACGTGGACGCCACCGCCCGGCTGCTCGAGCTGGCCCGGGAGAACGAGGTACCCGCCTTCGTGCTCGCGTCGACGAACGCGGTCGTCGGTGCCGGGGCCGGACCGGGCGAGGTGATCACCGAGCGGAGCGTGCTCCGCCCGCTGACCCCCTACGGCGCGACCAAGGCGGCGGGCGAGATGCTGCTCGGCAGCTACGCCAACTGCTACGGGCTGGCCGGCGCGGCGCTGCGGTTCTCCAACGTCTACGGCCCGGGCATGAGCGAGAAGGACAGTTTCATCCCCCGGCTGATGCGCGCGGCCAGGGACGGCGAGGGCGTCCAGGTCCGCGGCGACGGCAGCATGCTCCGCGACGTGGTGCACGTGGACGACATCGTCCAGGGCATCAAGCTGGCCTGGCAGGCCAGGCATACCGGGCCGCTCATCCTCGGCGCGGGCACCTCGGTGTCGGTGAACGACATGGTGACCACGGCCCGCGCGGTCACCGGCGCGCCCATCCCGGCCGAGAACGTGCCGGTGGGCAACGGCGAGATGCCGGCCGTGGTGCTGGACATCTCGGCCGCTCGCGCGCTCGGCTACCGGCCCGCATTTGACCTGGAAACCGGCATGGCCACGGTCTGGCCGGACTTCGTGCCGCAGACTCCGGAAGGGGCCGTGGCGTGATCTACAGCAGCCCGGACGACCAGGTCGTCGACGACACCGCCGTCAAGACGCTGATCGACACCTTCGGCGACCGCGTTACCAGCCTCCCGCCGGTGGCCATCGTGATCGCCGCCTACAACGAGGAAGGCGCCATCGGCCCGGTCATCGAGGCCCTGCCGGCCGAGGTGTGCGGGCTGGCCACGGCGGTCATCGTGGTGGCCGACGGCTGCGCCGACAAGACCGCACTGGAGGCCACCGGGGCGGGCGCCATGGTCTGCGATGTCCCGGTCAACCGCGGCCAGGGCGCGGCACTGCGGCTCGGCTACCGGATCGCCCGCGAGGGCCACGCCGCCTACATCATCACCACCGACGCGGACGGCCAGTACAACCCGGCCGAGATGGAGGGCCTGCTGGCGCCGATCGTGGCCGGCGAGGCCGACTTCGTCACCGGCTCCCGGCGGCTGGGCAGCCAGGAGACCAGGGACATGATCCGCCGCGGCGGGGTCAGGTTCTTCGCCGCCACGATCAGCATGCTGACCGGGCAGAGCATCAGCGACACCACCTTCGGGCTGCGGGCCATGCGGGCCGAGGTCACCGGTGCGGTCCAGCTCTCCCAGCCCCAGTACCAGGCGTCCGAGCTGCTGATCGGTGTCATCACCCACGGCTACAAGGTGGCCGAAGTGCCCGCGACCATTCACCGGCGGCGGGTGGGTGAGAGCAAGAAGGGCCAGAACCCCCTCTACAACATGCACATCCCGGGTGTGAACAACCTCTTCTACGGGATGCGCTTCGCCCGAGTCGCCTACGGCACGTGGTGGCGCGAGCGTCAGAGCTCGCGATCCTCGGTGTCCCCGGCATCGTCAGCGTCCCCGGCATCGTCAGCGTCGTCGCCATCGTCCGCGGACCCCACGGCCCGGACGAAGGGCTCGGGGCCGGGGTCGGTGGACACCACCGCTTCTTCGGTCACGTCGGGCGCGGGCCGGCCGGGAGATGCGGCGAAGAGGACGTAGTGGAAGAACAGGAACCGCAGCACGAACGTGCCGAGGTTCGCCACGCCGTAGACGGCGTCGAGGTAGAGCACCCGCTCGGCGCCGTGCAGGTTCATCCAGGCCGCGGAGTGGTAGCCGAACTTGTCCGCCAGCGTGAGAATGGCCACCACCATGGCGGAGACCACCCAGAACGGCAGGGTCTCCCTGAGCAGGTTCGGGCGCCCCTTCCGCTTCCACGCCCACCGGGACAGGATGTAGCTGACCAGGGCGCCGCAGAACCAGGCGATCAGGGTGGCCCAGGTGGCGCTCAGCTTGAGCGGCCCGGCACAGATGGTGAACCCGACCTCGGTCGTGGCGAACGCGGCGATGGCGGCTACCGCGAAGCGGCCGAACCTGACGCCGAGCTTGCTGCGTGCCTTCTGGCCGAGCGAGCCACCGAGCCGATTGGTTACCAGAGCCATTTATGTCCTTGGTTAGCTAGCCGACCATGTCGCGAGGATCATGTGCCGTACGGAAACCGCAGGCTGGAGCGCATGTGCGCCTCGCACTCACTGCACGTTACCGCCCCATGCGGCTACCCCGCCCGGGCGGCCAGCAAACTCTGAGCATTCTGCCAGACTGGCGAGGAGACACTTGAGGAGCCGCAAGAATGAAGATCCTGGTGCTGGGCGGGGACGGGTACCTGGGTTGGCCGACGGCCTTGCACCTGTCGGAGGCGGGTCATGAGGTGGCCGTGGCCGACAACTTCGTGCGACGGCACTACGACAACGAGCTCGGGGTCGAGTCGCTGGTGCCGATCGAGGCGCTGCAGACCCGGATCGCGGCCTGGCACGAGCTGACCGGCCGGCGGATCGCGATGTACGTCGGCGATCTGACCGACCCGATGTTCACCTACCGGATCATCGCCGAGTTCGAGCCCGAGGCGATCGTGCATTACGCGGAGCAGCGCGCCGCGCCGTACTCGATGATCGACCGGGCGCATGCGGTGTACACCCAGCAGAACAACGTGCTCGGCACGCTGAACGTGCTGTACGCCATCGCCGAGACCAACCCGGACATC
>JBAPYC010000147.1:0-6443 GCA_049284535.1 Streptosporangiaceae bacterium | reverse complement strand
CGGGTACGGCGCGCTGGTGGCCCCGGGCGACATCGCCAGCCTCTACGCCGTCGCCGGCGGCCTGCTGAAGATCGCCCGTGACCCGGCCGACAACGACCTGATGCGCCGGGAGGCCACGGCGCTGCGGCAGCTAGAGGAGGTAGAGGACCGGTTCCGCGCCTACTTCCCGCGGCTGATCCAGACCCAGCGGCATTCGGACCCGCGCTCCGGGCTGGAACGGCGGGCCAACCTGCTGGCCCGGCTGGAGGGGTTCCGCACCCTGGCCGAGATCGCCGCGGCCTTCCCGGGCGGCGTGGATCCGCGCGACACGGCCTGGATGTGGCGCCGGCTGCTCGTCGCGGTGGGCGCGAGCGCCCGGGCCGGGATCGTCCACGGCGCCGTCCTGCCCGAGCACGTGCTGATCCAGCCCGGCCAGCACGGCCTGGTCCTGGTCGACTGGTGCTATTCGGTGCCAGCCTCCGGTCCGGTCCCCGCGACGGCAACGGCGGCGGCACCTGGGGCAGCACGTGCGACGGCCCCGGCCGGGCGCCTGCGGGCCGTGCCGGGGCGGTACCGGTCCTGGTACCCGCCGGAGGTGCTGGCCGGGCGGCCCGCCGGACCGGACCTGGACATCTGGCTGGCCACCCGGTGCATGACCGAACTCCTCGGACCACGGCTGCCGGACCCGCTGGCGGCCTTCGCCCGGGGCTGCCGGCTGGCCAGCCCGCGCCGCCGCCCGGACGACGCCTGGGCGCTGCTGGCCGAACTCGACGAGCTGCTCGGCCGCCTGTACGGGCCGCGCAGATTCCGCCCCTTCGCCATGCCGGCCTAGGGGACCGCAGTAGAAAGGAGCCCATCATGGGCAGTGGACACTGGTCCACTAACGTGTACGACGCAGCGGCGCGGTTCCGTGCCGCCTCCGGCGCCAGCGCTTTCGGCTACAGCGACAGCGGCGCCGCCCGCACCCACCCGGACCTGGACCCGCACGGCGTGTCTGTCCGGGAGAGCCGCGACTCGGCCGAGCATCCGGAGTCGCTGGCCATCGCGGTGCTGTTCGACGTGACCGGCTCGATGCGGGCGGTACCGCGCACGCTGCAGGCCAAGCTGCCGCAGTTGCTCGGGCTGCTGCTGCGCAAGGAATACGCAGCCGACCCGCAGATCATGTTCGGCGCCATCGGGGACGCTACCTGCGACCGGGCGCCGCTGCAGGTTGGCCAGTTCGAGTCCGACAACCGGATGGACGACGACCTGAGCCGGATCCTGCTGGAAGGAGGCGGAGGCGGCCAGAAGACCGAGTCCTACGAGCTGGCCCTGTACTTCATGGCCCGGCATACCGCTATCGACTGCTACGCCAAGCGCCACCACCGCGGCTACCTGTTCATCATCGGCGACGAGATGGCCTACCCGCGGGTCAAGCCGGCCGAGGTGCGGGCGGTGACCGGTGACGGCCTGCAGGCACCGATCCCGCTGGCCGAAATTGCCGCCGAGGTCACCGCCACGTGGGACACCTACTACATCCTCCCCGCGGGGGCCAGCTACGTGGGCGACCGCCAGGTGCTCGGGTTCTGGCGCGACCTGCTCGGCCAGAACGTCATCGAGCTGGCCGACCTGGACGCGGTGTGCGAGACCATCGCGCTCACCGTGGGCCTGGGTGAGGACGCCATCAGCCTGGACGAGGGCCTGGCCGACCTGGGTGACGTCGGCTCGGCCGCCGGGCCCGCGGTGTCGCAGGCGCTGGCCGTCATCGGAGCCGGCGGTGGGTCCGGCCACGCGGCGGTCGAGGTCGCCGTCGCCCCGGATGACCTGGACGGCCCGAGCGGGAACGTGCGGCTGTGATCGGGGAAACGCTATGAACCACGTCATCGTGGCCGATCTTGGTTACGGCGACAGCGGCAAGGGCTCCATCGTGAGCTGGCTGTGCGACGCCGGTCGCGGGGCGGTGCTCACCGGCCCGGCGCCGGTCCGCGCGGTGGTCCGGTTCAACGGCGGCGCCCAGGCCGCGCACAATGTGGTCACCGCCGACGGCCGCCACCACACGTTCGCCCAGTTCGGGTCGGGTACGTTCAACCCGGGCGTGCGGACGCATCTGTCCCGGTTCATGCTGGTGGACCCGCTGGCGCTGGCGGCCGAGGCGGATCACCTCACGAGGCTGGGGGTAGGCAGCCCGTTCGGCCTCCTGAGCGTGGACCGGGACGCATTGGCGATCACGCCGTACCACCAGGCCGCCAACCGGGCCCGTGAGCGGGCCCGGGGTGTGGCCCGGCACGGGTCCTGCGGCATGGGCATCGGCGAGACGGCCCGGTTCGCATTGGCGCACCCCGGCGACGCGCCCCGGGTGGCGGACTGTGCCGCGCCGCGGACCCTGGAGCGCAAGCTGGCCCGGCTCCGGGACGCCCTGACCGCCGAACTCGGCCCGCTTGACGCCCCGCCGATCCCCGACGTGGCCGGCGCCTTCGGCGCCTTCGCGGCGCGCGTGGCTCTGGTCGACGGCCGTTACCTGCACCGGCTGCTGCGCACCGGGCCGGTGGTATTCGAGGGCGCCCAGGGCGTGCTGCTGGACGAGTGGCGCGGCTTCCACCCCTACACCACCTGGTCCACGACCACGTTCGCCAACGCCGAGACGCTGCTGGCCGAGGCGGGGCAGACCGGGCTGCGGCTGGGCGTGACCCGGACCTACCTGACCAGGCACGGCCCCGGCCCGCTCGTGACCGAGGACCCCACCCTGGAGATCCGCGAACCGCACAACTCCTACGGCCGCTGGCAGGGCGCGTTTCGCACCGGGCACCTGGACGCGGTGGCGCTGCGGTACGCCGTCGAGCTGGCCGGCGGGGTGGACATGGTGGCCCTGACCCATCTGGACACGGCGGCGCGTCACCGGCTGCGGCTGGGCGTCGCGTATGAGGTGGACGGCCAGCGGCTGGATCACCTGGTACCCGGGGCCGCGCATGACCTGGCCGCGCAGGAATCGCTGACCCGGATGCTGCTCCGGGCCCGGCCGGTGTACTCCGAGCCCGGCGCGGACTGGCCCGGGATCGTCGAGGCGATCACCGGCGCGCCGGTGGCGCTGCGCTCCTGGGGGCCGGCGGCCGCGGACAAGGTGGCCACGGTGCCGGCGAACCGAGCGCCGGCGGGCTTACCTGAGCAGCTTCTGCACCTCACGGAACTTTGGATGCTTGGCGTCACTCAGCCATTCGAACAGCACCATCTCCGAGGTCACGATCTCGGCGCCGTGCTGGCGGGCCCGGTCCAGGGCGGCATCCCGGTCGGCCGGGTAGCGGGAGCCGACGGCGTCCGCGACCACGGCCACCCGGCGCCCGGCGGGCAGCAGGGCAAGCACGGTCTGCAGCACGCAGACGTGCGCCTCGACGCCCGCGATCAGGATCTGGCCGGCCCCAGGCGGCAGCAAGGCGGCGAAACCCGCATCCCCGGTGGCCGAGAAACTGGTCTTGTCCAGGGTCTCGGCGGGATATTCGGCCAGCTGCGGCACGGTGGTGCCCAGCCCGGCCGGGTACTGCTGGGTGGCGCGGATGGGCACGTCCAGCATCCGCGCCGCCTCGGCCAGCCGGGCGGCCCGGGCGATGACGACCTCGCTGTCATGGATGGCGGGCATAAGCCGCTGCTGCAGGTCGATGAACAGCAGGACCGAACCCTCGGCGTCGAGCAGCATATAACCGACGTTACGCCATAACCGGAATTGTCCTACCCGCGCGTTATCTTGGCGTCGAGCCGGCGGTCCGTGGCAATATCGGATCCGCCCCCAGACGTCACGGAGTTGCCGCGCCGATATGGTCTTCCACGCTGACCTGCATATTCATTCGAAATACTCACGGGCCTGCAGCCGGGATTGCGACATCGAGCACCTTTCCTGGTGGGCGCGGCGCAAAGGCCTGGCCGTGCTCGGGACCGGCGACTTCACCCATCCGGCCTGGTCGGCCGAACTGGCCGAAACACTGGTCCCGGCCGAGCCCGGCCTGTTCCGGCTCCGCCCCGAGCTGGCGAAACGGCTGGAGCGCGACGCCCCGGCGGCCGGCGCCGGGCCGGTCCGGTTCATGCTCTCGGTAGAAATCTCGACCATCTACAAGCGGGACGACCGCACCAGGAAAGTGCACCATCTGCTGTACGCGCCGGACTTCGCCTCGGCCGGGCGGATCACCGCGGCGCTGGCCAAGATCGGCAACCTGGCCTCGGACGGCCGCCCGATCCTGGGCCTGGATTCCCGCGATCTGCTGGAGATCACGCTGTCCGGCGGCCCCGGCTGCTTCCTGGTGCCCGCGCACGTGTGGACGCCGTGGTTCGCCGTGCTCGGCTCGAAATCCGGGTTCGATGCGGTCAGGGACTGTTACGCCGATCTGGCCGAGCACATTTTCGCGGTGGAAACCGGCTTGTCCTCCGACCCGGCGATGAACTGGGCGTGTTCCTCGCTTGACGCATATCGCCTGGTCAGCAACTCCGATGCGCATTCACCGCCGATGATCGGGCGTGAGGCGACCGTTTTCGGCACCGATGTGAACTATTTCGCCATGGCGGAGGCGATGCGTACCGGAATCGGCCTGGCCGGCACGATCGAGTTCTTTCCCGAGGAGGGCAAATACCATCTCGACGGGCACCGCAAATGCCGGATACGGGTTGAGCCGGAGCAGACCCGTGCGCTCGGCACCATCTGCCCGCACTGCGGCAAGCCGCTCACCGTCGGGGTATTGCACCGGGTCGCCGAGCTGGCCGACCGCCCCGCCGGTTACCGGCCCGATAACGCACCCGGATTCACTTGCCTGGTCCAGCTGCCGGAAATCATCGGTGAGATCGTCGGCACCGGGCCGAAGAGCAAGAAGGTCAGTGGCGAGGTCGCCCGGCTGGCGGGCGCGCTTGGCCCCGAGCTGAGCATCCTGCGGGACATCCCGGCCGACGAGATCAGCCGGGCCGGCGGGACGCTGCTCGGCGAGGCCATCACCCGGCTGCGCCGGGGCGAGGTGATCCGGGACGCGGGCTACGACGGCGAGTACGGCACGATCCGGCTGTTCCGGCCAGACGAATTGGCCGGCATGACGCTGTTCGCGACGGACGGCCTTTCCGCCCCGGCCGGCGACAAGCAGAAAACGGCCGAACGGCCTGGGGTCACGCGCTGCCGCGATCGCTCCCAGCCCCGGCAGGCCGGCGCCGGACCGGACGGGGCCGCCCCGCCGCCCCGTAGCCAACCGGAACTGGCGGGTTCGGTACTGGACGGCCTTGATCCCGACCAGCGCACCGCGGCGCAGGCCGACGGGCCGCTGCTGATCATCGCCGGGCCCGGCGCGGGCAAGACCCGCGTCCTGACCCACCGCATCGCCTACCAGATCGACGAGCGCGGCGTCCCGGCCGGGGATTTCCTGGCCATCACGTTCACCCGGCGCGCCGCGGCCGAGCTGGCCGGCCGGCTGGCGGTGCTGGGCCCGGCCGGCGATGGCCAGCCCGCGGTCACCACCTTCCACGGCCTGGGCCTGCGGATCCTACGCGAGCATCACGAGGCGGCCGGGCTTCCGCCCGAATTCGGGGTGGCTGATGAGGCGGCCCGGCTCCAGGCCGCGGCCGACCTGACCGGATCCGAACGTGAGGGCCGCAAGCTCGTCGCCGGGCTGGCGGAGGATCCGGCGGCCCGGGACGCGCTGCGCCGGGCGCTGCTCGCCCGCGACCTGGTCGACTTCGACTCCCTCGTCGAGCTGTCCGCGGCCCTGCTGGCCGGCCAGCCCAGCATCGCGGATGAGCTGCGTTCACGCTGGCCGCGGGTCAGCGTGGACGAGTACCAGGACATCGACCCGGTCCAGTACGACCTGCTCCGGCTGATCAGCGGGGACGGCGCCGGGCTGACCGCGATCGGTGACCCGGACCAGTCGATTTACCGGTTCCGCGGCGCCGACGTCGGCATCTTCGCCCGGTTCGCCGCCGATTTCGCCGGGGCCACCACGGTGGAGCTGAGGCGGAACTACCGTTCCAGCCCGGCCATCGTCACCGCCGCCATGCAGGCCATCACGCCGTCCACCCTGGTCCCGGGCCGGACGGCTGTCGCGGTCCGGGAACCGGACCCGGCGGACGGCGTCATCTTCCACGAGGCAGCGGACGAGCACGCCGAAGCGGTCTGGATCGCGGCCACGATCGACCGCCTGCTGGGCGGGGCGTCGTTCCACAGCCTGGACAGCGGCCGGGCCGACGGGCACGAGCACGGCAAGCTCGGGCTGGGCGATATCGCCGTGCTGTACCGCACCGACGCCCAGGCGGTATCGCTGGGCCAGGCGCTGACCCGGGCCGGGCTGCCGTTCCAGAAGCGGTCACACGACCTGCTGGCCCGGCGTCCCGGGGTGGCCGACGTGATGCGCGAGATGACCCTGGCCGGAGCCGACCCGTCCCCGGCCGGAGCGGTCCCGCCGCCAGTCGGCGATGGGGCCGGCGACGGGGACGACACGGCCCGGCAGCTAACCGCGGCGGTCCAGGCC
>JBAPYC010000146.1:0-6855 GCA_049284535.1 Streptosporangiaceae bacterium | reverse complement strand
GCCGGAGGACGCCGGTGCTGGTGGGGCCGGTGCGGATGCGGCCGGTGCTGGTGCGGCGGGTGCTGGTGCGGCGGGTGCTGGTGGGGCCGGTGCGGACTGGCGGGGGCCCGGACTGGGGCTGCTCGCGGGGGCGGGTTTCGCGGTGCTGTTTATCGGGCTGGACCGGGCTGGTTCGGGGAGCGGGTTGTGGCCGGTGGCGGCGGCGCAGGTGGGTGAGCTGGGGGCGGCTCTGGTGGGAGCGCTGGTGATGGCGGGGGTGGGCAGGACGGAGAGCGCGGGGGTGAATGAGAACGTCAGGCGGTTCGGGAGCCGGGCGGCCGGGTTGGCCTCGGTGACCGGGGTAAGCGGGGGGACCGGCACGATCTTGTACTTCTACGCCACCCAGCATGGGCTGCTGGCCGTCGTGGCCGTGCTGACCTCGCTGTATCCGGCGATCACGATCGCGGCGGCCCGGACGCTGCTGGGCGAGCGGCTGACCTGGATCCGGCTGGCCGGGCTGGCGCTGGCCGGGGCGTGCGTGGCGCTGATCGCGGTGGGCGGAGCGGGGTAGCGGGGGTTCTGGGACGCTCAGGGGCCGACGGTCCAGGTATGCACGGGGTCGTTGGAGTGCATGCGCTCGATGTAGGCCAGGGTCATCTGGCGCAGCGCCTCGGGGCGGTCCAGGTTGTGCCGGGCCGTCAGCTCGTTCACGGTGGCGATCTGCCAGGCGGCGCCGGTCTGCCCGGTCAGGCAGCGCTGCTCGATGATGCCGAGCAGGCGGTCGGAACTTTCCTGGGCCACGCCCCAGTTGGCCAGGCCCTCACGGGCCAGCGGCAGCAGGCGGCGCAGGATGAGTTCGGTCACCGGGGTGTCCCCCACGCCCGGCCAGTAGAGCTGGGCGTCCAGGCCGTGCCGGGCGGCCTCGTGCAGGTTCTCCGCGGCGGTGGTGAACGACATCTGGGTCCAGATCGGGCGCTGGGCCTCGGCCAGCGAGCGGACCAGGCCGTAGTAGAAGGCCGCGTTGGCCACCACGTCGGCGATGGTCGGCCCGGCCGGCAGCACCCGGTTCTCGACCCGCAGGTGCGGGGTGCCGCCCGCGGTGTCGTAGACCGGCCGGTTCCACCGGTAGATGGTGCCGTTGTGCAGGCTCATCTCGGCCAGCTTGGGGATCTCACCCTGGTCCAGGACGTCCAGCGGCTCCTCGTCCTCGCAGATCGGCAGCAGCGCCGGGAAGTAGCGCAGGTTCTCCTCGAACAGGTCGAAGACCGACGTGATCCAGCGCTCGCCGAACCACACCCGGGGCCGCACCCCCTGCTCCTTCAGCTCATCCGAGCGGGTGTCGGTGGCCTGCTCGAACAGGGTGATCCGGGTCTCGTGCCACAGCTGCTTGCCGAACAGGAACGGCGAGTTGGCGGCCAGCGCCACCTGCACCCCCGCGATGGACTGGGCCGCATTCCAGTAGCTGGCGAAGGTGTCCGGGCTGACCTGGATGTGCAGCTGCACGCTGGTGCAGGCGGCCTCGGGCGTGATGCTGTCGGTGTGGGTCAGGAGCTGGTCGGCGCCGTCGATGGCGATCTGCATGTCCTCGCCGCGGGCAGCGAAGATCTGCTCGTTGAGCACCTTGTAGCGCTCGTTCGCCGACATCGTCTCTTCCTGAACGTCGTGCTCGGCCAGGGTGGGCAGGATGCCGATCATGACCAGGTGACTGCCGACCGAGCGGGCCCGGGCGTCGGCGGCGTTGAGGTCGCCGCGGAGTTCGGTCTCCAGGGTGGCGAGGGCGTCGCCGCCGAGCGTCCGGGGCGGGATGTTGATCTCCAGGTTGAACTGGCCGACCTCGGTGGCCCAGGCCGGGCTGGCGATCGCATCGAGCACGTCGGCGTTGCGCATCGACGGCATCCCGCGGGAGTCGGTCAGGTTGAGCTCGATCTCCTGGCCGACCGTGGAGGCGCCCTCGTCGAACAGCCGCTCGCGCAGCATGCGGGCGAACGCGTCCAGCGAGCGCCGTACCTTGTCGCGGTACTTCCGCCGGTCCTCACCGCTGATCTTGATCGCCTGGATGTCACGGCCCACGTCTGGTCTCCGCTCGTCGGGATGAGTGACTGAAGGGGATGTACCCCGCTTTGAACTGGTCAGGCTCGGTTTAACCAGAGGTGGCCAGCCGGGCGCTCTCGTCCCGGACCCACAGGGCCAGCAGGCCGCGCAGGTGCGCGATGAACTTGTCGTGCTCGTGCGCCGGATAGACCGACTTAACCGTGGCGACCAGCAGCTCGTCAAAGTCCGGGCCGGCCACCCACTCGAGCACGACCTGGTCCAGGTTCGGCAGCCGGGCTGCGCAGAAGTCCTGGTAGCGGTCGGTCTCGAAGTAGGCGTCAGCCAGCTGGCGGTAGCCGGCCAGCTTGTCCCCGTAGGAGATGCCGGGCTCGTCGGCGATCGCGAAGTAACGGTCGGTCTCGAGGTCGAGCTTGGCCTGGCGTCCCGTGACCAGCGCGAACACCGACCATTTGACCAGCGCCTTCATGGCCCAGGGGAAGTAGTAGTGCAGGCTGGTCAGGGCCACGTCGGGGCAGGCGTTGGCGTAGTCGATGGGATAGACCTCGCTGCCCTTGACCAGGGTCTCGCAGGAGTTGAACTCCCACTTGAAGAACGCGTTCACCAGCCGTCCGATCGTGACCACCTCAAGCCCCGCACCGGGCGGCAGGAAGCTGTGGTCGACCGCGTAGCGCTCGTGCATCGGCTTATCCGGCTGGAACTTCATCACCATGGTCTCGGCGCCAATCGACAGCGAGCGGGCGAACACGTCGTAGTCCACCGCCTTCTGCAGGTGCATGAGCATCTCGCCGCTGGCGTCGTAGGCGGCGTGCAGTTCGGCGGGAGTGTTGATCCGGGACACGCCGCGCCAGGCCCCGCCGTCATACGGCTTCATGAAGATCGGGTACCCGATGCGGTCGGCGATGGCGTCCAGGTCGAACGGCTGGTTGTAGCGGCTCGCGGTGTAGGCGTAGCGGCTGTTGTCGACCGGGTTCTTGTATGGCACCAGGACCGTCTCCGGCACCTTGAGCCCGAGCCGGATCATCGCGCAGTAGGCCGCGTGCTTCTCCATGGACTGGAACGTGAACGGGCTGTTCAGCAGGTACACCCCGTCCATCATGGCGACCTTCTTCAGCCATTCCCGCGGATGGTAGTACCAGTAGGCGAGCCGGTCGATGACCAGGTCGTAGCGGGGGTGATCGCGCAGGCTGAACGGCTCGATGGTGATGCGCTCGATATTGAAGGAGTGCTGATCGCTGCCCGTTCGGTCATTTTCGCCGCTGCCGTCCTGGACGCCGTCGGTTTGCGGGCCGCGGACGGGACCCAGGCGGCGCAGGATCTCGCCGAACGCGGCCGGCCAGTCCTCCTCGGTGCCGAGGAGCAGACCGATGATGTGGCTGGTGCCGGTCACTGAGTGGCTCCCATCGTCAGCAGAATCGGGGCAGGTGGTGGGCGAGCTGGGCGCGCCAGGAGGGCCAGTCGTGCGGCACGTCGTGCCCCCACAGGTCGACCTCGTGCCTGATCCCCTGGCCGGCCAGCAGCGCGCCGAACTGGCTGGTGCTCTGGAGCGCCCCGGTGGTGTCCTCCCACTGGCCCTGGCCGCAGACCAGCAGCATGGACAGGCGGCTGCGGAGCCACTCGAGATGGTCACCCTCGAGGTTGCCGACGTAGTCCATCGGGTTGTTGAAGTACGCCTCGTTGCCACGCTCGCCCCAGGCGTCCCACGCGGCTGGGTCGTAGTTGCCGGAGAAGCACATGGCCAGCGGGAACAGGTCAGCCCGCTTGAGGGCGAAGTTGGCCGCGTGGAACGCGCCCATGCTGCAGCCCAGGGTGATCACGTCGGCCTGGCTGCCGCCGCAGTCCTGGTAGATCCACGGCACGACGTCGCCGGTGATCCACGACTCGTAGCGGCCGTGGCGGCGGGCCCGCTCCTCGATCGGGATGTCGTGGTTGGACCAGGACGCCGCGTCGTAGCTGTCGACGCAGTAGAGCTTGACCCGGCCCTCGTCGATCAGGTTCTGCACCGCGCCGACCATGCCGTTGTTCTCGAAGTCCCACGCGCGGCCGCGCTCGGACGGGAACACCAGGACCGGGCGCCCCCAGTGGCCGTAGCGGACCACCGTGCCCGCGGCGCCCAGAGCGGCCGACCAGAGCTCGGTCGACTCCCGTTTCACTCACTCACCTGCCGGATCAGCTGGGTCAGGTACGGCTGGAATCCGTCCCGCCAGGCCGTGTAGTTGTGCATGTCGGGTACCTCGTGCAGCTCGGCCGGGTAGCCGTGAGTGCGCAGGGTCTGGATCGCCAGGCGGTTGTTGTCCACATTCTCCTCAATGACGCCGCAGGTCGCCACGACGGGAATTTTCCGGTCCGGGAGGCTCGCGCCCAGGCTCCGGACGAAGCGGACTATGCGCGGGTAGTAGCCGAAGCGCCGCTCGTGGGCGTCGAAGCCGGGGCTGAAGAAGCTGCCGGACTGCAGGAACAGCGCGTCGAAGGCAGCCGGGTGGCGGGTGTGAGTATGCAGCATGGCCAGGGCGCCGAGGCTGGCGCCCATGCCGATGCGTTTGGTGACCGTGATGCGGTCGTCGAGGGCGGGCAGGACGGCGCGGGCCAGGACGCGGGCGTAGCGGGGGTTGGCCGAGTACCAGCCGTCCCGGTGGCCCGGACCGAGCAGCGCGGCCCGCAGCCGCGGCAGCCAGCCGGCGCCTATCCCCGCGGTCAGGTAGTGGGTGAGGCTGGCCAGCGAGTCGTATTCGGGTCCGTCGTGGGCGACCAGGAGCGGCAGCGGCTCGTCGTCGGGGGCGTCTTCTGGGGACCAGAGGCGGACCGGGACGGCGCTGTTGAGGGCTGGGGCGGGGACGTCGAAGCTGTCGCTGCGGCTGGGTACGCCTGGCGCGGTGAGCCATTCGGGTGTCTTGTATTCGGCGAACTCCAGCACGCTCTTGGGGCCGAACGCGCCCGGTGCCTGGTGCGGGTTGGCGGGGTCGGTCACGGTCGCGGTGCCGCCGTCGGGGTAGGCGAGTTCGAGCAGATACTCCATCCGGTGCACCGGCGGCCGGGCGATGAGCAGCTCCCAGCCGTCGCCGGCGCGGTGGAAGCCGAGGCGGTCGCCGGGGATGCGCACGTCCTGGCTGAGCCGGACGCCGGTCAGGGTGTGTTCGGGGTCGGAGACGCGGAAGATCACGGCAGGGGCGTCGGTGGCGGGGCCGTTGTTGGTGGCGGGGCTGTCGGGGGTGGCGTCGCCGGGCCGGGCATCTGCCACGGGTATCACTCCCGATTCACCGATCACTCGGACATGGTGCCCGTTTCACGCGGGAGATGACAATAGGGCGCTGATGTCCTAGGAGGTGCCGAGCAGCTTGGCGAACGGGCCGCGGTCGTCGCCGTCACCGTGGCCGGAGCCGGGCGCGGGCCGCAGAGTCCAGCCGTCGACGGCCTCCAGGCTGATCCGCCACAGCTGGTTGCCGACGTTGCTGTCGCCATCGCCGAGGATGCCTGCGTTGGCCAGATGCAGGTGATGGCCGGACTCGGCCTCGACTTCCTTGCCATATTCCTTGCCGAGCAGGCCCGAGGACGGCTGCAGGGCGCTCATCAGCGGATGCCCCTCGACGAGATGGGCGAAATACCGGTCTTCGGCGATGAGCGCGCCGGTCAGGACCACGCCGTGCGCGGAAACGGTGACCGGTACGGTGGCCTGCCCGGACTCGTTGACCGACTGGACCAGCCGGGCCAGGACAGGGTCGGTGTCGTGCTTAGCCATGAGAACTGTGCTCCCGGAATCGCGGTTGATTGCGGTGTGACGGCTACCCTGCGCCAGGTGGGTAAACACGGCTGGGTAAATACGTCCGGCCGCAGACGGTTGAAACCAGGCAGCCGGGTAGGCAGGCGCGCATGAACGACAACGTGAGGGCCGTGCTGTTCGATGTGGATGGCACGCTGGTCGATACCAACTACCTGGGCGCCGTGACGTGGTGGGAAGCGTTCGCCCAGGCGGGCTACGACGTGACCATGAAGGACATCCACCGGACCATCGGCAAGGGCTCGGACCAGCTGCTCGACGCGCTGCTGCCCAAGGACCGGGACCGGGACGGCGATCAGGATCTCCGCATCGCGCACAGCGCGCTGTACTCGGTGTACTGGACGCGGCTCAGGCCGCTGGACGGGGCGGTTGACCTGCTGCGCGCCTGCCACCAGCATGGGCTGAAGGTGGTACTGGCGAGTTCGGCCGACGAGCGCGAGTTTGCCGCCCTGCGCACGGCGCTGGACGCCGACGACGCCATCGACGAAGCCACAAACTCCGGTGATGTCGAGCGCAGCAAGCCCGCGCCGGACCTGGTCGAGGTGGCGCTGGACAAGGCCGGGGTATCTGCGGACCAGGCCGTGTTCGTCGGCGACACCGTCTGGGACGTGCACGCCTGCCAGAAGGCGGGAGTGCGCTGCATCGGGCTGCTCAGCGGCGGCATCGGCCGCGACGAACTGCTCGGTGCGGGCGCGGTCGAGATATACGACGGGCCCGCGCAGCTGCTGGATCACTTCCCGGGGGCGCTAACCGGGGAGAGGGGCCGGTAACGTCGCGACAGCGGGCGCAGCAGTGGCGGTGGCGGGCGCTCCGGGGAGCGTGTTTTCCATGATCACGAAGACTTTTAGCCACTTTTATGGGGTAAAAGCCTTCGTGATCATGAACATCTCGATTTTAGGTTCGTACAGATGGGGTCCGTGTGGCGTGCGTGCACGGCTCACGGATGACTGCCCGCGCAGTGGCAGCGGCCGGAATGAGGTCGATGCTGGCACAGCAGATGCTCTGTGCCGACCCGGTCTGTGTGGCCGTGCGTGGTTGATGTGATCGAGCGC
>JBAPYC010000145.1:0-1832 GCA_049284535.1 Streptosporangiaceae bacterium | reverse complement strand
CCCCCGCACATCGGACCGGGTGTGTCAGCTGGTGACTCCGCTGAAGCCTATAGAGGCGATGGCAAGCGGTCTATGCGTTGTGACAAGTGAAGTAAAAGCACTCACCGAAATCGTCAAACACGAAGTGACGGGAATGCAAACAGTAACGCAAGATCCGGTGTCACTCGCCAATTGCCTTGAATACCTCCTTTACAGTCCGGATATCCGCAGGAAACTCGGAGACAATGCCCGCGCATGGGTGGCCCAGGACCGCACCTGGGCACGCAACGCGGCTCGGTACCGGGACGCCTACGCGCGTCTGGGGGCTACCTAGGCAGGAGTCACATGGCGGCAGAGCACGTACTGGTCATCGGGCTGGGGTACGTCGGCCTGCCGCTGGCAATCCAGGCGGCTCAGGCGGGGTTCGCGGTGACCGGGTTCGACACCCGGGCTGAGATCGCCGGTGGCCTGAACGCGGGCCGTTCGCATGTGGATGATGTCGGCGATGCCGAGGTGGCGGGCATCGTGCAGCGCGGGTTCCGGGCCACCGCGGATGAGGCCGCGCTTGGGCCTCAGGATGTGATCGTGATCTGCGTGCCGACGCCGCTGTCGGAGGCGGACGGCCCGGACCTGGGCGCGGTCCGGGCGGCCACGGCGGCCGCGGGACGGCTGCTGCGGCCGGGCACGCTGGTCTCGCTGGAGTCGACCACCTACCCGGGCACCACCGATGAGATCGTCCGCCCGATGCTGGAGAAGACCTCCGGGCTGACCGCCGGGATCGACTTTGCGCTGGCGTTCTCCCCGGAGCGGATCGACCCGGGCAACCCGGAGTTCGGGTTCGCGAACACGCCGAAGATCGTGGGCGGGATCACCCCGTCGTGCACGGACGCCGCGGAGGCGTTCTACGGGCGGGTCTGTGAGCAGGTGGTGCGGGCCAAGTCGGCGCGTGAGGCGGAGATGGCCAAGCTGCTGGAGAACACCTACCGGCACGTGAACATCGCCCTGGTCAATGAGATGGCGATCTTCTGCCGGGAGCTGGACGTGGACCTGTGGGACGCGATCCGCTGCGCGGCGACCAAGCCGTTCGGGTTCGCCCCGTTCTACCCGGGGCCGGGGGTGGGCGGGCACTGCATCCCGATCGACCCGAACTATCTGTCCTACAAGGTCCGCACGCTGGGTTACCCGTTCCGGTTCGTGGAGCTGGCCCAGGAGATCAACGGCCGGATGCCGCGGTATGTCACCGACCGGGCCGCCGAGCTGCTCAACCGGCACGCCCGGCCGCTGAACGGCGCCCGGGTACTGCTGCTCGGCGTGACCTACAAGAAAGACATCGCGGACCAGCGGGAATCCCCGGCCCGGCCGATCGCCCGCAAGCTCCGCAGCCGCGGCGCCCAGGTCGCCTACCACGACCCGCACGCGCCCGCCTGGCAGGTCGACGGCGAGCCCGTACCCCGGTCCACCGACCTGGACGCGGCGATCGGGGCCGCCGACCTGGTCATCTTGCTCCAGGCCCACCAGGCCTATGACCTGCCCCGGATCGCCGCCACCGCCCGGCTGCTGCTGGACACCCGCGGCACCGTCCCGGCCGGCCCCCACGTCGAAGCCCTCTGACCAGCCAGGAGAGCGCCATGCGGGTGCTGGTGTGCACGATCGTTCATCATCCCGCGGACGCGCGCATTTACCACCGCCAGATCCGCGCGCTGCTCGATGCCGGTCACCAGGTGACCTACATCGCCCCGGCCCAGGATTTTCCGGCCGAACGGGCGGGGCGCGTGCTGTCGCTCATCGGCGTCCCGCGAGCCGTCGGGCGGCGCAGGCTCGGCGCCCTGCGCTCGGCCCGCAAGGCCCTGGCC
>JBAPYC010000144.1:0-3890 GCA_049284535.1 Streptosporangiaceae bacterium | reverse complement strand
GCCCGGCGGCGGCCTTTGGCATCGCGCAGGTGCTGGCGGCCCTCGGCCCGGATCGCCCGCCCGGACACCAGCAGCAGCTGCCCGCCCGGCCCGGCCGCCGCGTACGGGTGGATGACGCCAAGGTCTACCCCGGCCACCCGCCCCGGATCGGGCGCCTGGCCCTGCCCGTAGACGGCGACGGGGATCTCGGCCGTCACCTCCACGTGCAGCCTCCCGCCCTCGCACACCAAGGTGACCGACCGGACCTGCCCGGCCGGGTAGGGCGGGTCCCGGTCCAGCCGCACGACCAGCGGCGGGCAGCCCCGGGCGGCCGGCAGCCGCAGCACCCACCCGGTCAGCGCGAACGTGCCCGCATACCAGCGCACCGGCACCAGCCCCCGCCGGCGCCGCGGGAACCGCACGCTGATCTCCCCGCCCGCCCGGCGTCTGGCCGCCGCGAACCACGCATCGGAGTACCGGCG
The DNA here is from genome assembly GCA_049284535.1 of Streptosporangiaceae bacterium. Classification (GTDB taxonomy): domain Bacteria; phylum Actinomycetota; class Actinomycetes; order Streptosporangiales; family Streptosporangiaceae; genus Palsa-504. Next base: position 3,429 of record JBAPYC010000144.1, on the reverse strand, counting down.
CAGCACCGACCGGGCACCGGTGCTATCGAGCTCCCCGAACGTCCCCGGCCCGGCCCGGGCCAGCTCCCGGCACAGCTCCCGATAGCCCGCCCGCGGCACGTCCTGGCGGCGCCGGCGCCAGGCGTTCAGCTCCAGCACACAGCACCACACGTCCCCCGCCGACCGCAGCAGCCCGAACAGCCGGCGCCGCTGCCCCCGGGTGGCACGCAACCCGCACCGGGCGGTGCGGTACACCACCCGCGGCGCATCAGCAGCACGTGTCCTGGGCATGCCGCCATCACACCACCACCCACCGACAAAACCAGGCAACGCCACACCAACCCCGGCACCGGCGGAATAGGACGCTGTATTTACGTTCGGCGCCACTAGCCGCGCACATGGCTCATTTGCCCCGCGGGTCGTCTTCCGGGTTGAGGTATTCGAGGCTGATCGGCCCGATCGCCGTCACCTGGGTGACGTACTCACCGGATCTGGCCCAGTGAAAATGAGGGGTACCACCGGGCAGGACGATGACGGCGCCCGGCGGGTACGCCTGCAGTTTCCCGCCGTCAAACTGTTCGCCCACGCCGATGTAGAACACACCGGACATGACCGTGTAGACCCGGTCCTCGCGGTGCCGGTGGGGCATCAGCTTGACGCCGGACGGCAGCTTGACCCGGACCACGTACGGAGCGGCCTGCGCCGGATGGCCCACCACGACGGCGAGACGGGCCGACGGCGGGAACGCCGGGAACGGCTCCCAGTCGATGTCCTCGGGCAGGGTCGGCCTGAAGATGGCCTGATCTAGCAGATGGGTGCTCATTGTCGTAAACCTCCAGGACTCCGTGGGGGACTCAGATGATGCCGTCGAGGTTCACTTTCCGCTCTGGCCTGAACCGTCGCGCCCGTAGGGACCCTGGCCCGCTCCCTGGACGGCCTGCGACCAGAAGCCTTCACCCGCACCTGCCCGGCGGCGTGACGTCGGCCTGCCCGCCGCCGCGTTCATCTCCGGCTGGCAGTCCGCCCGGGCCGGCCGCCGCGGATCCGGGCTGTACTGCGCTGCTACCGCAACGACCATGCTGGCCACGATGGCACTGGCTGGCGCCGGCTTCAATCAGTCACGCCGGGCTGGTACCGCCGCCGACTAGCGGGCCACCAGCGGGCGGGCGGCCGCGACTGGCCAGGGTACCGGCCAGTGTGCTCACGGGCTCGACTGGACGGCCCGGGCGCGACCATGAGTTCTATGCGTCCTGACATCAGACCTGGCGGCAACTTCCCCGATTACGCTCTCCCGGACCACACCGGCACGGTGCGTACGCTCAGCGAGCTTCAGGGCCGCGATCCGCTGATCCTCACCTTGGCGCGCGGCAACTACTGCCCTAAAGAGCACCAGCAGCACCTCGAGCTGGCGGCCAACTACCCAAAGGTCGCGGTGGCTTACACCCAGATCGCCACCATCGCCACCGACGACCATCACGTCCTGCAAGAGTTCCGCGCCTCGGTCGGCGCCCAGTGGACCTTCCTGTCCGACCCAGGACGGACCGTCCAGCAGGACCTCGACATCGCCGAGTACACGGACCCCGAGCACAACCCCATGATCCCGCACACGCTAGTGCTCAAGCCGGGCCTGGTCGTTCACAGTATCTATAACGGCTACTGGTTCTGGGGCCGCCCGTCGTTCTACGACCTGTGGCGTGACCTGCGTGCTGCCACAAGCGAGATCCGCCCGGACTGGGATCTGAGCACGCCGGGGCTCCGCGAAGCCTGGGACGCGGGGGACTTTTCGCACTTTCACGGCTGGGACCGGCGGGCCCCCAAGTCGGTGCCGACGTCGTATGCGTGACCGGGCGACCATTGTCGCTGCACGTCGTGGCCCAGCTGCGGCACCTGGCTAAGCCGCGCGAGACATGCAAGGCGGGCCACCTGGTGGCCGGCAAAGATCGCGGAGAGGGCGAAGGCAGTGACAACGTCAGTATGCGAGATGCTCGGGATTGAACGACCGATCGTCCAGGCACCCATGGCCGCCATTCCCCAACTGGCCGCGGCGGTCTCGAATGCCGGCGCGCTCGGCATGGTGACGCTCACGTGGTCAGCAGACATCGGAGCCGTCATTGGTGAGACGGCAAAGCTGACCACGCGGCCGTTCGGCGGCAACTTCGTTCTCACCGAAGATCACCACCGTCACCTTGACCAGGCCCTCGAGGCCGGCTTGCGGATCGTCTCGTTTATGTGGGGGGATCCCAGCGGCTACATCGAGCCTGTGCACGACGCCGGGGGGATTGTCATGCACACGATCCGCAGTGCCGAGGAGGCACGGCGGGCCGTCGCGTCGGGCGTGGACGTCATCGTCGCGCAGGGCTGGGAGGCTGGCGGGCACGTCTGGGGTACCATCGCGACGCTGCCGCTGGTGCCCGCTGTGGTGGACGCGGTGGCCCCGGTGCCGGTGATTGCAGCTGGCGGGATCGGTGACGCCCGCGGCGTCGCCGCGGTGCTTGCCCTGGGCGCCCAGGCGGCATGGCTGGGCACGCGGTTCCTGCTCGCCGAGGAAATGCCGATCCATGAGGAGTACCGCCGCCGGCTGATAGCGGCGGCCGAGACCGATCCGCAGTTGTACCCCAACCTGTACGAGGTCGGGTGGCCCGATTCTCCCCACCGTGCCCTCCGCAACTCAACGGCCCAGGCGTGGGAAGCCGCGGGCCGCCCCCCACTCGCCCAGCGGCCGGGAGAGGGTGACGTGATCGCGCACTTCGCCTCCGGCGAAGCAATCGTCCGGTACGAGCCGGCGCCGCCGATGGCCGGGACCACCGGTGAGATCGAAGCGCTCTCCATGTGGGCTGGGCAGGGCGTTGCGCTCGCGAGGAAGTCACAGTCAGCGGCGGACATCGTGACCGAGCTCACCTCCCGCCTGTAACCCACGTCGGAGGGCAGACAGGCCGCCCATGTTAAAGGAGATGCCGACATGCTGAGCCAGCCCATGCAGGACTCGATCGACGCCCTCAGGGACCAGCGGAAGACCAGTGCCAGCCAGGCCCCGGCGACGCTGGCAGAGCGCCGCGCCACCTTCGCCCCGGGGGGCCGTCCCCATCCGGTGCCTGACGACGTGCTGATACAGGAGGTAACCGCTGGCGGGGTGCCAGCTCACTGGCTTGCCCCCCGGGGAGCGGACACCGGCCGGGTGCTGCTGTTCCTGCATGGCGGAGGTTACGAGCTCGGGTCGCTTCGCAGCGACGGTGAGCTGGCCGCCCGGCTGGGAGGGGCCAGCGGGATGCGGGTGCTGTTTCCTGAATACCGGCTGGCCCCCGAGCATCCCTTCCCTGCCGCCATCGACGACGTCCTGGCTGCGTGGCGCTGGCTCCGCACCGACCAGGGCCTGAGCGCAAGCTCAATAGCGGTGGCCGGCGCCTCAGCCGGCGGAGGGCTCGCCGTCGCCCTGCTCGTGGCCACGCGTGA
>JBAPYC010000143.1:0-8600 GCA_049284535.1 Streptosporangiaceae bacterium | reverse complement strand
CACCGGTGCCGTTGCGGGCCGCGGTGGCGTTGCGGCCCGTGGCACCGTTCCCGGCGGTGCCCTTGCGCGTCGCCGTGGCGGTGGCGGTGCCGCCCTTGCGGGTGCCGCTCCCGCCCCGGTTCCCGCCGGTGACAGCAGCGCCGTTTCCGCCCCGGCTCTGGCTCCCGTTCCTGGCCGCCGCGGTCTGAGCGCCATTGCGTGCGTTCCGGGCACGGCTTGATTTCGAGGCTGTCATCCGGGCTTCGCCCTCCGGTGATGTCACGGCTGCTGTCCGCACGGTCGCTCGCTGTAACCCGAGCGGCACCTGACGTCAGATTCTACCTTGCGAGTGTGAACCGCCGACCTGAAAGAAAGCTCAGGATTTAGATCTGGCTTTCCAGCGACTGGACGGCGGGGGTGCAGGCACTAGCCGGCTGGTTGTTGGTGACCTTGCAGATCGCGGCGGTGATGTAGTTGGCCGTGCCGAGGATGCCCTTGGCCACACTGCTCTTCGGGTTGCTCAGGTCGTTCGCGATGGTGGCCCAGGACAGCCCGGACAGCACCGCCGGATTGTAGGAGGCCCCGCTGATCACGGACTTGCCGCCGAAATCGATGAACGGGATCGCGCCGTTAGTGCCGTACTTGTCGATCAGCGCCGTCTGCGCCGAGGTCGGCGTCTGCAGGTTGGTGTAGGTGCCGGTCGACTTGTCCGGGATGTTGGTCTGCAGCTCTACCGGCGTAAATGTGAAGTACTGGCTGGTGTAGCTGGACTTGTAGAACGTCCAGGTGGGCGTGTTCGGGTACGGCTCGGCCTGGCCGGCCCCGTTCACCGACGCGGAGTGCACGGTGGACAGCCCCGAGAACGTGCCGAACCGGCTCAGCGCCACGATGATTGCCCACCGCTCGGCCGCGCAGTACGGGCAGTACTCGGCGCCCATGTAGAGCACCTCGGGCTTGCCGTTGGAGGTCAGCGCCGAGCTGGTGATTTTGGTGGGCTTGCCGGAGACCGCCCCGCCGCCGTCGCCGACGGCGTTCAGGGTGCTGGCGGGCACGCTCGTGGTCTTGGCGACCACCGAGGCCAGGGACGAGCCGGTCGGGCCGTTGGACGACGCCGTGCTCTTCGCGGGGCCGCTGTTCACCTTGACCACGATGAACGCCACCACGATGGCCACGACCACGAGGATGCAACCCGAGACGAGGAGAATCCGGCGGCGCTGCTCGGCGCGGTGCGCCGCTGCGCGCTGGGCAGCGATCTTCTCCCGGCGGCTGCTATCGACCTTTGTTCGGCTTGCCTTGCCCATACTCGCTTCGTTCCAACCCTTGCGTCAGCCAGCCCGCGGCCCGGCCGCCGTCTGCTGGTCCCATACCTGCGCCACCACGCAGGAGTAGTCCGTGGTCCCGGGATACCGGGCTCTATGCTAGGCGCTAAACCTTATCGTTGGGCCACTCCGCCAGCACTGGCCGTGGTGCCCGCGAGCAGCCTAGCCGCCAGAGCCGCCGGGTGGCTTGCCGTGCGGCCGGTTCGGTGCCGTTTCCCGCCCGTACTTCCCCGCCATTCTTGAATACCCCGATTGTTCCGCTCAAAGAAATACGGCAGGGTTAATGCGACATTTTCCGGGAAATGTGACGGTTCAAATATGGCCCGCGCCCGTGCCATGGGGCCGGCCCCCACGGCAGGTAGTGAGGGGGGTGCCGTGGGGGCCGGCAGCTCCGGGGCACGTGGCGCCCGGAGGCCTTTCGCCCGGCCGGGGCCGGGGGCTTACGCCGGTGGTGCGGGACCCGCGGGGTGGTGCGCAGAACCGGCCAGCAGAACGAAGGCAAACGGTACTAAGCGGCGCGGTGGCGCGGTGTCTGGCCTGGGGCGCACACTCCCGGCGGTCATGGTGATTGCGGCGGCCTTCATATCTGATATCTCAGCAGTCCTGGCCATCCAGGCAATCGGGACTCTCCCGGCCGCCTGCCGCCATCTTCTAGCCCTCCCCGTCCAGCTAGACATCTGTCGCACCGGGCGGTCGCAGTCAGCGCTGGCGCCACGCCACACCTGCCGGGCCCCGAGGTGCGCGACTAACTATTAAATGGCGGTCTCTATACGATCTAGATTTTTTCTGGAGGACCGGAACAAATCACTGTAAGGTTATTAGAGCTCCGGCCCGTGGGGGGCGGGACTTAAAGTCTCCGAGGCGTTCTGGCGAGCGGAAGGTCACCGAAGCCATGGTGTTGCGCGTCGGCGTGCTCGGGCCGGTTGCGGCCTGGAACGGCGACCAGGAACTGTCTGTAGGCCAGCCTAGGCAGCAGGCTGTGCTCGGCATTCTCGCCATGCGCGCGAACCGGACCATCTCCCGCGGGGAGCTGGTCGACGCTGTCTGGGGACAAGATCCGCCGGCCAGCGCCGAGGGCGGGATCTACACCTACGTGGCTGGCCTGCGGCGGGTCATCGAGCCCAACCGGTCGCTGCGCGGCCCCGGTCGGGTGCTGGTCTCGTCGGGGGCCGGCTACGTGCTGCACCTGGTGCCTGGCCAGCCCGACGCCGTTGCCTTCGAACAGGACCTGGGCCGGGCACGGCAGCTGCGCAAGGCCGGGGATCCGGCCGGCGCGGTGAATGCCCTCGATGCGGCCCTGTCACTGTGGCGCGGCATCGCCTTCGCCGGTGTGCCCGGCCCGTTCGCCGAGACCGAGCGGGTCCGGCTGGGCGAGCTCCGCTCCGCGGCCGCCGAGGAGCGGGCCGACGTGCTGCTCTCGCTGGGACGGCACGAGGAGGTTGTGCCCGACCTCACGGCCATGGTCACCGATCATCCGCTGCGCGAGCGGATGCGCGGCCTGCTGATGATCGCGCTGTACCGATGCGGACGGCAGGCCGAGGCGCTGCGCGTGTTCGCCGCCGGCCGGAAGGTGCTGGCCGAGGAGCTCGGCATCGATCCCGGCGCCGATCTGTCCCGCATCCACCAGCAGGTGCTGACCATGGACCCGGCCCTCACGCTGGGCGCCGGCGCCGCGCTGGTGGCCGGGGGCGCAGCTATCGTCTCCGCAGGGGCGAACGCCGGCTCCGCTCCGGGTGACCCGGCGGCGGAGACCGCGCCTCCCGGTCCCGACGACGACAGCGATGGCGACGGGCCAGACGGTTCCGCCTTCCGGGCCGGCCACCAGCGGCCGCAGTCCGACAGGACGGCCCTGCCGGTTCCCGCCCAGCTCCCGCTGGACGCGCCCGGCTTCTCCGGCCGCCGCGAAGAGCTCGGCATCCTGCAGGCAATGCTGCCCCCGCCCGCGGCCGGCCGGGACGCGAAGGCCGGCCAGATCGCCGGGGACTCGGCCCCGGTCGTGGTCATCTCGGGTGCCGCGGGCACAGGCAAGACCGCGCTCGCCGTACGCTTCGGCCGCCAGGTCGCCGAGCACTTCCCAGATGGCCAGCTCTACGTCAACCTGCGGGGCCTGGATCCGGCCCGGCGGGCCATGGAACCGTGGGAGGTACTGCGGTTCTTCCTCGACTCCCTGGGCGTGGCCCAGTACCGGATCCCGCCGGATACCGAGGGCCGCGCGGCCCTGTACCGCAGCGCGCTGGACGGCCGGCGGATGCTGATCATCTGCGACAACGCGCGCGATGTGGCCCAGGTGCGCCCGCTGCTGCCCGGCGCCCCGGGTTCGGTGGTCCTGGTGACCAGCCGGAACGAGCTGACGGGACTGGTCGCCGCCGAGGGTGCGGTGCCGCTCTCGCTGGATGTGCTCACCCACGCCGAAGCCCGGCAGATGCTGGCTCGCCGGCTCGGCCGGGACCGGGCCGGCGCTGAGCCCACGGCGGTGGGCGAGATCGCCGACCTGTGTGCCCGGCTTCCGCTGGCCCTGGGCATCGCCGTCGGCCGCGCGGCCGCCCGCCCCAGACGCCCGCTGGCCGAGCTCGCCGTGGAGCTGCGGGATGCCAGGAACCGGCTGGACGCGCTCCGGGCCGACGATCCGGCCAGCGACGTCCGGGCCGTGTTCTCCTGGTCCTACGCCCAGCTGTCCGAGCCGGCGGCGCTGATGTTCCGCCTGCTGGGGCTGCATCCCGGGCCTGATATCTCACTCGCCGCGGCGGCTAGCCTGGCCGGGGTTTCCCGGTCCGCGGCCGGGGCCGCGCTGCGCGAGCTGACCAGGACCCACATGGTCGCGGAGCACCTGCCCAGCCGGTTCACCTTCCATGAACTGCTCCGTGCCTACGCCGCCGACCAGGCCGAGCAGACCGACACACGGCAGGAGCGGCGGGCGGCGGTTCACCGCGTGCTCGACCACTACCTGCACACGGCCCTGGCCGCCTCGATGCGATTCAGCCCGGGCCGGTCCGCGCTCCGGCTGGCCGAGCCGCAGCCGGGCGTGCTGCCTGCCGACGTGACCGACAAAGACCAGGCCGCGGGCTGGTTCGAGGCCGAGGCGCCGGTTCTGCTCGCGCTGGCCGGCTATGCCGGAGCGCACGGCTTCGACACCCACGCCTGGCAGCTGCCCTGGACGCTGGCCCCGTTCTTCAGCCGGCGCGGCCGGTGGCGGCACTACGCCAACAGCCAGCAGATCGCGCTGGCCGCTGCCGAACGGCTGGACGACCCGCTGGCCCGTGCCCACGCGCACTACCTGCTGGGTCACGCGCTGGCCGAGCTGGATGACTTCGACGCGGCCGACCCGCACGTGCGGCAGGGCCTGGACCTGTTCCGGGGACTGGGCGACCGGGCCAACGAGGCCGTGGTGCTGCACGGCCTGGCCGCCATGCTGGAACGCCAGGAGCGCTACGACGAGGCGCTGGCCGTGGCGCTGGACGCGCTGCGCATGCTCAAGGCGGTCGGCCACTGGTGGACCCAGGCCACCCTGGAGAACGAGGTCGGCTGGCTCTACGCCCACCTGGGCCAGTACGACCAGGCCCTGACCCACTGCCGGCGGGCCCTCAGCCTGCACCGGGACTCCGGCCACCGGGGCGGCACCGCCGACACCCTGGACAGCATCGGTTACGTGTATCTGCACCTGGGTGAGCTGGCCGAGGCCAAGAGCCACTACCAGCGGGCCATCGAGGCCTACCGCGAGATCGGCGCGCCTTTCGGCGAGGGCAATTCACTGGGCGGGCTGGGCGACGTCCTGCTGGCCGAGGGTGATCCGGCCGCGGCCGCGGCGGCCTGGCGGCAGGGTGCCGCCATCTTGGACCGGCTGCCGCACCCGCTCGCTGACGAGCTGCGGGCCCGGCTCCGCCGGGTCGAGGACGAAGGGGCGCCGGGCGCCGGCCTGGCTACCGCAAGCCAGCTGAACCGGGCAGGCACCCCAGCCCGTTAGGTATAAAGAAAGCTGTTACGGGGACGAGCCCTGCCGCCTGGGGGAGTCAAAGGCGCCGGGGGCAAGAGCTGAGTGAATGACGTGAAAGGTGCGCAGCTGTGGCTACCACGAGGGCGCTTCTGCTCGAGAACATCCATCCCGACGCCTCGGCGCGGCTGGTCAAGGAGGGGTACCAGGTCGATACGCTGCCGCGCGCGCTCGGCGAGGACGAGCTCATCGAGACCATCGGTGACGTCAGCCTGCTCGGCATCAGGTCCGGCACGCAGATCACCGAGCGGGTCCTGGCGGCCGCGCCGAACCTGGTCGCGGTCGGCGCGTTCTGCATCGGCGTCAACCAGATCGACCTGGCCGCCGCGAGCAAGCGCGGCATCGCGGTGTTCAACGCGCCGTTCTCCAACACCCGCAGCGTGGTCGAGCTCGCGCTCGCCGAGATCATCGCCATGGCCCGGCGGCTGCCGGAGAAGAACGCCATGATGCACGCGGGCCAGTGGGACAAGTCGGCCACCGGCAGCCACGAGGTCCGCGGCCGGCGGCTGGGCATCGTCGGTTACGGCAACATCGGCACCCAGCTGTCCGTGCTGGCCGAGAACCTCGGCATGTCGGTCTACTTCTACGACGTCGCCGACAAGCTGGCCATTGGCAACGCGCGCCGCTGCTCCACCCTGGCCGAGCTGCTCGAGTCGGTCGAGGTCGTCACCCTGCACGTGGACGGCCGGGACGGCAACCACGGCTTCTTCGGCGAGGCCGAGTTCGCCATGATGCGGCCGCGCTCGCTGTTCCTCAACCTGTCCCGCGGGTTCGTGGTCGACCACGCGGCGCTGCGCCGCAAAGTCGAGTCGGGCCACATCGCCGGGGCCGCCATCGACGTCTTCCCCGATGAGCCCAAGGGCAAGGGCGACGAGTTCGTCTCCGAGCTGCGTGGGCTGGGCAACGTCATCCTGACCCCGCACATCGGCGGCTCGACCGAGGAGGCCCAGCAGGACATCGGCGAGTTCGTCGCGGGCAAGCTGGCCGACTACATGGCCTCCGGTGCCTCCTCGCTCAGCGTGAACCTGCCCGGGATCACGCTGCCGGTGGCCACTGGCTCGCACCGGCTCATCCACCTGCACCGGAACGTGCCCGGCGTGCTGGCCGCGATCAACCGCGTGCTGGCCGACCACAACGTCAACGTCGAGGGCCAGCTGCTGCGCACCAAGGACGAGTTCGGCTATGTGCTCACCGACATCAGCTCGGAGTACAGCGAGTCCGTGCTGTCCGAGCTGCGCGCCATGCCCGTCACCATCCGCCTGCGCACCCTGCGTACCTGATCAGGCACCGGCCTGCGGCCCACCTGAGCCGGCCGGGCATCCGAGCCGCCGTCAGCCGCCCTACAGCGGCGTGACGTAGGCGGCGGAGATGCCGCCGTCGACCAGGAACGTCGAGGCCGTGATGAACGAGGCGTCGTCGCTGGCCAGGAACGTGACCGCCGCGGCGATCTCCTCCGGCTCGGCGAACCGTCCCATCGGCACGTGCACCAGGCGCCGCGCCGCGCGTTCGGGGTCGGCCGCGAACAGATCCCGCAGCAGCGGGGTGTTCACCGGTCCCGGGCACAGCGCGTTGACCCGGATGCCCTCGCGGGCAAACTGCACGCCCAGCTCGCGGGACAGCGCCAGCACCCCGCCCTTGGAGGCGGTGTAGGAGACCTGCGAGGTGGCCGAGCCCAGCACCGCCACGAACGAGGCGGTGTTGACGATCGCCCCCCGGCCCTGCCGCTGCATGTACCCGATCGCCTCCTTGCAGCACAGATACACCGAGGTCAGGTTGACCTCCTGCACCCGGCGCCAGACGTCCAGGCCGGTGGTCAGGATGGAGTCGTCGTCGGGCGGGGAGATGCCGGCGTTGTTGAATGCGACGTCGACCGAGCCGTAGGTGTCGTGCGCCACGCGGAAGGCCGCGGCCACGTCGGCTTCGGACGTCACGTCGGCGTGCACGAAAAGACCGCCGGTCTCCGCCGCCGCCTTCTCCCCGGCCGCGTCGTCCACGTCGACGGCGACCACATGCGCGCCGTCCGCCGCGAACCGCCGGGCCGCAGCCAGCCCGATCCCGCTGCCCGCCCCCGTGATGACGACCGTCCGTCCCTCGAACCTCAAGTGATTACTCCTCCGTCGAGATGAACACGTTCTTGGTCTCGGTGAACGCGCCGGGCGCGTCCGGCCCGAGCTCGCGGCCGAGACCGGATTGCTTGAAACCGCCGAACGGCGTCCAGTAGCGCACCGAGGAATGCGAGTTCACCGACAGGTTGCCGGTCTCCACCGCGCGGGCGACCCGGATCGCCCGGCCCACGTCGCGGGTCCAGATCGAGCCGGAAAGACCGTACGGCGTGTCGTTGGCGATCCGCACCGCTTCGGCCTCGTCCTCGAACGGGGTCACGGTGACCACCGGGCCGAACACCTCCTCGGTATAGGCGGGGTTGTCGGCGCTCACCGGCGCGAGCACGGTCGGCGGGTACCAGAACCCGGGGCCGTCCGGCGCGTGGCCGCGGAGGGCCACGGGCGCACCGGCCGGCACGTACGAGGCAACGTGATCCCGGTGGGCCGCCGAGATCAGCGGTCCCATCTCGGTCTTCTCCGAGGCCGGGTCGCCTACCGCGACGCCCTGCACCGCAGGCTCGAGCAGCTCCATGAACCGGTCCAGCACCGATCGCTGGACCAGAATCCGGGACCGGGCGCAGCAGTCCTGCCCGGCGTTGTCGAATACCGCGTACGGAGCGGTGGCCGCAGCCCGCTCCAGGTCACTATCGGCGAACACGATGTTGGCGCTCTTGCCGCCCAGCTCCAGCGTGACCCGCTTCACCTGCCGCGCGCAGTCCGCCATGATCGACCGGCCTACCTCGGTCGACCCGGTGAACACGATCTTGCGCACGGCGGGGTGATCGACCAGCCGCTGGCCTACCACGCTGCCCTTGCCCGGCAGCACCTGGAACACGCCCTCGGGCAGGCCAGCCTCCAGCGCCAGTTCCGCGATCCGCATCGCGGTCAGCGGGGTGGCCTCGGCGGGTTTGGCCACCACGACGCACCCCGCGGCCAGCGCGGGCGCCATGCCCCAGGACAAGATGGGCATCGGGAAGTTCCACGGCACGATCAGCCCGACCACGCCCACCGGCTCATGGAAGGTGACGTTCAGGCCACCCGGCACCGGGATCTGGCGGCCGGACAACCGCTCCGGCGCAGCCGCGTAGTACAGCAGCACGTCGCGGACCTGCCCGGCCTCCCAGCGGGCCGCCCCGATGGGATGGCCCGAGCTGGCTACCTCCAGCTCCGCGAGCTCCTCGGCGGCGGCGTCCACGGCCGCGGCGAAGGCAC
>JBAPYC010000142.1:0-15730 GCA_049284535.1 Streptosporangiaceae bacterium | reverse complement strand
CATGCGTACCGATGACGCGGTGTACATGCTGATCCACGGCTACCAGGACATGGCCTTCGCGACCGCGCACTACTTCGACGACCGCGACCCGTCGACCGAGACCGAGGCGTGGCAGAACTGGCTCGCCGGCCTCGCGGCCTGATCAACGGATGGATCGTTGCTGGATAGACGGTGCGGTCGGGACCGGAGAAAGAGGGGCTTTATGAGTGTCGATGTCAAGAATCTTGGCCGGGTGGCGGGGGTGTCTGCTGCCGTGACCACGGCGCTGCAGGCGGCGACCGCGGTGGTGGCGGTACGCCGGGGCCGCCGCGACTACGCCGACGGGGTCTGGGGTCCAGGTCTGGCCGCGATCGCGCTGACGAGCGCGGCCCTCGGCAGTGGAGATCGATGGCGCCGGTGGACACTGGCCGCGGCGACGGCTGCGTGGGCGACCCGTCTGGAGCTGCAGATGATCGGCCGCCTGCGGCACAGCGACGAGGAGGATTCCCGGTACACCGAGTTCCTCGACGGCGACTCGACGGCGGCCGTGGTCGGCAAGGTGTTCGTGACCCAGGGCCTGTCCCAGCTGCTGGTGTCTGCTCCCATTCAGCTCGCCGCGGCCAGCCCACTGCCCCGCACCGCCCGGCGATGGCTGTTCCCCGCCGGTATCGCCGTCATGGTCACCGGAGCCGTCATCGAGGCGCTCGCCGACCGTCAGAAGACCCAGTACCAGCAGCGCGACGACGACAAGCCCGACGTGCTCGACACCGGCTTGTGGGGATGGTCCCGGCATCCCAACTACTTCGGGGACTCGGTGGTCTGGGACGGGGCATGGCTTACCGCGGCGGCATCGTCCCCCGGCGCATGGACCGTCCCGGCACCTGTCGCCATGAGCTACCTGCTGATCTTCGCCACCGGCGCGAAACGCACCGAGGCGAAGATGCAGGAACGACCGGGCTACCGCGACTACCAGCAGCGAGTCGCGTTCTTCTTCCCACGCCCGGCTCGCTGACACACTGCTCGTTGACACCCTGCTCGTTGACACCCTGCGCGCCGCTGACCTAATCTGACGCCGACGTCAAAATCATACGGCTGGAGTCGCCGCACCAGGCTCGCTCGCCCGGTCCCTGGCCGCGCCGGTCCCTAGCCCCGGTCCTAGCCACGGAGGAAGGCCGGCAGTGACGAGCGCGAACACGGACATCAGCCTCGGCGAGTTCATCACCATGACGGCGGCGAACAAGCCGGACGCGCCGTGCTTCGTGTTTGCCGACGGCAGCGAGCAGACCTTCGCGCAGACCAACGCCCGGGTCAACCGGCTGGTCTTGGCCCTGCGCGCCGAGGGCGTCAAGCGCGGCGACCGGCTGGCCGTGTTCTCGCTGGACTCGCATTGCTACGTCGAGATCGTGCTCGCGGCGCTCAAGCTGGGCGCGGTCTACGTTCCGCTGAACTACCGGCTCCGGCGCGGCGAGATCGACACCCTGGTCCAGCGGGCCGCGCCGGTCGCGTTCTTCTACGACGTGCGGTACGCCGACCTGCTCGCGGACCTGCCCGCGGCTCACCCCAGCATCCGGCTGTTCCTGCCGATGAACGACGAGGACGGCAAGGGTTACGAGGCACTCCTGGCCACCGGGACCGAGGACGAGCCGCTGGTGGTGGCCGGCGACGGTGACATCATCGGCCTGGCCTTCACCTCGGGCACCACCGGCCTGCCCAAGGGGGCACTGCAGTCCCAGCGGATGATGAAGGCGATCGTCACCGAGCAGATCATCGAGTACCGGCTGCGGACCGGTGAGGTCCGCTACTCGGCCGCCCCCACGTACCACATCACCGGCATCTGCCAGCTGCTGATGGGCGTGGCCTACGGGACGGCGTCGGTGATCGTGGCGCAGTTCAGCCCGCGCACCACCCTGGACCTGATGGCCGCGGACCGGGTCACGGCCGTGTTCATGGTCCCGACCATGATCAGCACCGTGCTGGGTTTGCCGGACGTCGGTGACCACGCCTATGACCGGCTCCAGCTGATGTACTACGGCGCGTCCGCCATGTCGCCGAACCTGCTGCGCCGGGCCATGGACACCTTCGGTTGCGACTTCCTCAACGCGTTCGGGGCCGGCACCGAGGCCGGCCTGCAGGCCGTGCTCACCCCCGAAGACCACCGCGCGGCCCTGAACGGGCGGCCGGAGCTGCTCGGCTCGATCGGCAAGCCCGCCTACGGGGTGGCGCTGCGGATCGTGGACGAGGACCTGAACGAGGTCCCGGTGGGCGAGATCGGCGAGATCGCCACCCGCAGCGACATGGTGATGGACGGCTACCTGGAGATGCCGGAGGAGACCGAGCGCGCGCTTCGCAGCGGCTGGTTCCGGGCCGGCGACATGGGTTACCTGGACCGCAACGGCTACTTGTACCTGAGCGGCCGGAAGAAGGACATGATCATCCGGGGCGGGGAGAACATCTACCCGATCGAGATCGAGTCGGTGCTGGCCGACCATCCGGCCGTCGCCCAGTCCGCCGTCGTCGGCGTGGCCGACGAGCACTGGAGCGAGATCGTCCGGGCCTGGGTGACGCTGCGGCCCGGCGCGGCCGTCACCGCGGGCGAGCTGGCCGCGCACTGCGCGCAGCGGCTGGCCACCTACAAGGTGCCGGCCGAGTTCCGGTTCACCGACGCGCTGCCCACGAACGCCAGCGGCAAGATCCTCAAGCGCGAGCTGCGGACCTGGGCCTGAAGAGATATGGGCCTGAAGAGATATGGAATGAGGAACCGCCGATGAGCCCACGCGGGGGAAGCACGGCCGGCCGGGTCGTGGCGAGCGCCTCACCGTCGCAGCGGGAACGGCGCGACGCCGGCCCGCTCACCCCGAAGGGGCGGGAGCGGCGCAGCGAGATCCTGCGGGCCGCGCGCAAGGTGTTCGAGGAGCGCGGTTTCCTCGAGACCCGGGTCGCGGACATCGTCGCGGCGGCCGGCGTGGCCCAGGGCACCTTCTACAGCTACTTCAACTCGAAGGAAGCCGTCTTCGCCGAGGTCGCCGAGCAGGTCGTCGAGACGATGATGGAAGGGCTGCACACCGACTTCGTTCCGGATATTGACCCCGTCGAGCGGATCCGCCGGGCCATGGTGCGGTTCGTCGAGGGCTTCCGGCCCAACGCGGTCATGATCGGCCTGATCGAGCAGGTCGGCACCTTCACCCCGGAGATGCGCAGCCTCCGGCTGGCGCTGCGCCAGTCCTTCGTCGACCGGTCCGCGCGGGGCATCCGCCGCATGCAGGCCGACGGGATCGCCGACCCGGACCTGGATCCGGTATTGCTGGCCGAGGTGCTGGGAGCCATGGTGGACCAGACCTGCTACCTGTGGTTCTTCCTCGGCAAGGAGTTCGACTCCCAGGCCGTGGTGGAGGCGCTGACCACGGTGTGGGCCCGCGGGATCGGCGTGGCCGGCGCCTGAAGAACGCGAGCAGCGAAGGCGATCAGCCGCCGAACGAGCTGCGAGTCAGCCCGGCGTGTCCGCCTCCGCCCGGCCACGCAGCGCGTAGATCCCGGCGGCCACGGTGCCGAGGCACAGAGCCGCGCAGCTGATCCCGAGCGAGGCGTGGATGCCGATGGCCGCGCCGAGCAGGCCGACGGTGAAGCCGCTGCCGGCCCGCAGGCCGTTGGCGGACACGCCATACAGGCCGATGACCCGGCCGCGGTCGGCAGGCGGGGCCTGCAGCTGGACGATGGTCTGCCCGATGGACATCGAGGCCAGGTTGGCGATGCCGCTGATGACCAGCATCACCAGGGCCAGCAGGTAGTTGCCGGTCAGCGCGAAGAACAAGGTGGTGACGCCGTAGATCGCGGTGCTCACCACGGCCGCCTTCACGTTCGGCCTGATGCTGCCGGTGGCCTCGAGCAAGACGCCGCCTATCACCCCGCCGACGCCGTTGGCGAACAGCAGCACGCCGTAGGCGGTGCCGGCGCTGCCGGCCCCGAGATCCTGGGCGAACAGCGGCATCGAGGTCTGCAGCGACGTGCCGATGAAGAACGACCCGAGGCCGCCGAGGATGATCATGCTGACCAGGACGTGGTTGGACCGGACTTCCCGCAGTACCCGCAGCGAGTCCAGGATGCCGACCCGCGGCGGGCGCGGGCCGTGATCGCGCAGGTGCCCGGTGAACTTGGTCTTGAACAGGAACAGCGTGAGCGGCAGGTAGAAGGCGATGTTGGCGAAGATGCCGCGGGTCGGGCCCAGGCCCAGCAGCAGCGCCGAGCCGACCACCGGGCCGAACAGGATGCCCAGGCTGCGGAACGTCGCGTTGAGCCGCACCGCGCTGGGCAGTTCCTCGCGGCCCACGAAGTCGTGCAGCATGAGCTGCTCGCCCGGCCCCCACAGCGAGCCCGCGCAGCCGTGCAGCACCAGCAGCAGGCAGGCCTCCCAGATCCGCAGCGAGTTCGTCAGGAACAGCACGCCCCACAGGGCGGAGACCACCATGAAAAGCGCCTGCGCGGCCTGGATCAGGCGGCGGCAGTCGTACCGGTCGGCCAGCGACCCGAAGTACACCGAGAACAGCAGGAACGGCACCCAGTGGCTGATGACCTCAAAGCCGGTCAGGGCGGGGGAGTGGAACTTCTGCCACAGCACCCAGTAGGTGATGACGTGCTCGATGTTGTCGGCCATCATGGCCAGCGCCGCCCCGAACAGGTAGGGACGGCAGTCGCGGTTGCGCAGCGCGGCGAACTTGGCCGGCGGCACCGCCACCTGGGCGGCCTGCGCGGCTATCTCATCGGCCGGGGCGACCTGGTCGAGCTCGAGGACGTGGGTGGGGATGCCGCAGGCGGAACACACGCGTCAGTCTCCAGTCGTCTCTCGGGGCCCAGGTGATCGAACACCGCCCGCGGCCCGGTGCTTCCCCGGGTGCCCGGCCGCCTGGTGCCCGGCCGCCTGGTGCCCGGCCGCCTGTCAGCCGGCCAGCCCGTTCCGCCCGAGCCAGCCAGTGATCGTGCGGACTGCCTCGGCCAGCTGCTCCGGCTGGTCAGAGTAGTAGTGATTAGCCCCCTTGATGACCACGTAGTCCTTCACCGCGGCGGGGGAAGCCTGGTAGACCGCGGCCACGTGCGAGCGGGGCACGGCGTCGTCGGCGGAGTTCTCGATGACCAGCAGCGGCGTATGCACCCGGGCGATGTCCCGGTCGGCGACGGCGTTGGTGTCGTCCACAGACCACTGGGACAGCCAGGCCCGCAGGGTGGAGTAGCGCGCCAGGCCCGCCGGGCTCAGGTTCGCCTCCCGTGGCCGGCCCAGGAAGCACCATCCGGGCGGCCGGTCGCTGGGCTCGATGTTCGGGTCGAGGAACCGCGGGTCGGCCAGCGTGCGGTGGGTGATCAGGCCGCGCTCGGCCGCCTGGCCATCCTTGGCCCGCACCTGCTCCAGCAGCTCCCGGACGTAGGCGGTGCGCCGGCGCACCCGGGCCAGCTGGGCGGCCCGGAACCGTGACAGGTACCCCAGGGTGTATGGCGGCTGGTTCGGGTTGCGCGGGTCGTACAGGTCGAGTTCGACGTCGCGCACATCCGGGTCGTTCTCGTCCAGCACCGACGGGTCGATGAACTCGCTCAGCACGACGGCCCGCGACAGGTGCGCGGCCTGGTAGATCACGGCGTCCGCCGGGAGCAGGCCGGACAGGTCGACCGGATCGCCGGCCGGGGTCTGCGTGACCGAGGGCGACTCGGCCTGGCTCTGGTAGAAGGCCGACAGCGAGCCGCCGCCGGACCAGCCCGACAGCACGATCGTCTGGTAACCCCAGACCTCGCGGGCGTGCCGGACGTAGGCACCCAGGTCCAGCGCGACCCGTTCCATGATCAGCGCTGTGTCGTTGCGTGCGTACCGGCTGCCCGCGCACAGGACGTCGAGCCCGGCCGCGGCCATGGCCCGGGGGACCGGCAGCAGCTCGAGCGTCGACGCCGGGTGCATGTAAATCAGCAGCGTCCGGGACCGGTGGCCCTTTGGCCGGAACCGGACGCCCTCCAGGTTGACTATGCCCAGGCTGGCGGCGTACCCGTAGACGTCACGCAGCCCCGAGCTGGCCTGGTAGGCGATGTGAACCCATTCGGGCTCGATCTCGAAGGACTCAGCGGGGGTCATCGGCCGCCTTCGAACCGGCGCGTGAAGCCCTGCCAGTGCTCGCGGTAGTCCCGCTGGAACTCCGGAGCCGTGAGCGCCGCGTCGGTGACCTGGAAGGGATGCCTGGACTCGATCATGAACACCAGCGAGTTCTCGATCTTGCGCGGCGGCAGCTCCACCGAGCGGGCCAGCTCGAACGACTCGACGTCCGGGCCGTGCGCGGCCCAGTTGTTGTGCAGGCTGGCCCCGCCCGGCGCAAGCCCCTGCGCCTTGCCCTCGTGCTGGCCGGTGATGACGCCGAGGTACTCGGCCACGCAGTTGCGGTGATAGCCGGGTGGCCGGAAGGTGTCCTCAGCCACGGCCCAGCGCGGCGGCAGGACCATAAAGTCGGCGTTGCCGCCCAGGACCGGGTCCGACGGCGATGACAGGGCACAGAAGATCGACGGGTCCGGGTGGTCGACGGTGGCCGTGCCGAGGGCCACGAAGTCGAACATGTTGAAGGTGGCCGGCACGTGGTTGCCCCGCCAGGCCACCACGTCGAGCGGTGAATGCCCCAGACTGGCTTGCCAGAACTGCCCGCAGAACTTCTGCACGAGCGTGCACGGTTTGTCGTCGATCTCGTACCACGCGTCGGGGACACGGAAGTCGACGGCGTTGGCCAGCCCGTTGGAGCCGATCAGCCCGAGCTCGGGCAGCCGGAACGGCAGGCCGTAGTTCTCGCAGACGAAGCCCCGGCTGGGACCTTCGGGCAGCTCGACCCGGAACTTGATGCCCCGCGGGATCAGAGCCAGCTCACCAGGTCCGACCTGGAGGCGCCCGAGCTCGGTAGCCACCAGGATCGTGCCGGTATCGGGCAGGATCAGCAGCTCACCGTCGGCGTCGAGGAAGAACCGGTCGGTCATCGACGCGGTGGCCCGGTAGACGTGCAGGGCGGTTCCCGCCTGGGCGGCCGGGGAGCCGGTACCGCAGATCGTGAGCATGCCGTCTATAAAGTCCTGCTCCCCGGCGGGCATCTCGAACGGATCCCAGCGCATCTGGTTGGGATTCGGCGGCTGGGTGAACGGCGGCGTGGCGAAGTTCTTGACCTCCGCGGGCTGGTACCGGCCGTGCACCACCGATGGCATGGCCCGGAACACATAGGTCCGCCGGTTCAGGTTCCGCGGGGCGGCGAACGTGGTCCCCGAGATCAGCTCGCTGACCAGTCCGCGGGCCGGCCGTTGCGGGCTGTTCCGTCCGTGCGGCAGGACCCCGGGCTCCGCCTCGCTTTGCATCTCGTTGCCGAATCCGGTCTGGTACGTCAGCTGCCCGGCGTCGTTCATATGTTCCTGCCTCCGTGACCTGTGGCGTCACCGGAACAGGCTGGCGCCGCGGATGATCATGACCACAGTGCGGAGTTTACGGTGGGGCAGGCGTCACAGGGATTATCCGTGCCGTGGGCGCTGGCGGCCAGCTCGGCTGACGGCCGCCGGATAGCCCAGCAGCACACCCAGGCTCAGGGCGCTGCGGGGCGTGTAGGCGATGCGCCACAGCCCGCCGTGGGCGGCCGAGCGGGCCTCGTCCTGCCACGGCAGGGGGTCCCCGCCGCCCGGGCCGGCGTCTAGCGCGCCGGCGTTCGGGTCGCCTGCGCTCAGCCCGCTGGTGTTCAGGTCGTGGACGAGCAGCGCGGCCATGAGCGTCCGGGTCGTCTCGGGCTCGAACACCTCGACACCGAACCGGTGCGCACCCTCGTACGCCGCCGCCAGGATCCGGTTCTTGGTCACCGACCGGGTCCGCGTCGGCGGCGCGACGTTCAGCGACACGATCGCGCCGTCCTCCCGGGCGAGCGTGGCGCGCCAGCGCTGAGCGCGCTTGGCCAGCGCGTAGTTGGGTCCCTGCTGGGTGATCAGGCTGTCGCAGATGCCGGGTTCGGCGTCCGGCGGGTAGGCGCGATGCAGCAGGCGGCCGCCGGACATCGCGTGAAGCAGCCCGGCGGTCATCCGGTTCATCCCGGAGCGATCGGCGTAGGCCCGGGCCGAGTGGGCAACCGCGTCTGCCGGGACGGCGAACACATCCGTGGGGGTGGCGAGGAAGGCGAGGGCGGTGTCAGGGCGGGCGGCCTGCAGCCGCACGGTCAGCGCGTCCACGGCGGCGCAGACCCGGACGTTGTCCGCGCCGTCGGCGTAGACGTAGTTGCCGAGCACCAGCGGCCCATCCAGGGCGCCCAGCCAGTTAGCCACGGCGGCCATGTCGCCGGTCAGGTCCACCCCGGCGCGCTGCGCCAGCTCGCTGGCAGCGACCGATGAGGCCGATTCCGGCTCGTCTTCGGCCACGGGCACGAGCACGGTGCCGGCGCCGCGGCGCGCTGCTTGCAGCACCCGCTCCCAGATGCCGGGACGCGGCAGGTCGACGGCGGCCACCCGGGCGCCCCATCCCAGCAGCACCGGCAGCGGGCCCACCTCGGCGCCGGCCCCGAGCACCACCATCGTGCGACCCGGGAGCGCCAGCCACTCGGGGTGTGCGGCGACGGCCCGGACGGCCGCGGCGCACGACGGCTCGATGATGCCCCCGGTGACCCAGGCCTGCAGCCTGGCCAGCAGTGCGTCACCCCGCAGCAGCTCACCGCGGTAGGGGACCGCCAGCTCGTGCTCGGGGGCACCCCCGCCGGTGACGGTGACGGTGGACAGGGAGCCCCGGGCCGCGGCCGAGACCAGGGCGTCCAGACCGGTTTCGGTGCCGTCTGGGCGGACCAGGCGCATCTGCTCATACAGGGCCGCCAGGCCGTCGCGGGCCAGCGTGACCGCCGCCTTCCGGGACGCCAGTCCCGCCTCGACCAGCGTGCGCAGGTGCGCCGGATACCGGGTCCGCCAGTCCGTTTCGCGCCGGGCCGCTTCGGCCCCGGCCGGATCCACCTGGGCCAGGGCGCCGGCGACCACGGCCCGGCCCGCCGCGGAGGTGCTCCTGCGCCCGCCGGCCGATACCGGAAAGAGGATCTCTGCCCGCTCGTCGCTGCCCATCGCGGTCCTCCGGCCCCAGATCATCATGGCGAGCCCTGATGATCTCACCGAACCAGCATCCACGCGATCTGGCTAGGGGCGGGGCGTGCGAGCCCCGGCCGTTACGCCGTGGTGGCGCTCATGGCCGTGGCGGTGGCCGGCCCCCAGCCGATGGCCGGGGCGATGTGCCGGGCGATGGTGGACAGGATCCGGGCGTTGTACTCCACGCCGAGCTGGTTCGGCACCGTGAACAGCACCGTGTCGGCCGCCTGCACCGCCTCGTCGGCCGCGAGCTCGGCCGCGATGCGGTCCGGTTCGCCGGTGAACGTCCGGCCAAAGCGCGACCGCACGCCATCGAGCAGCCCGATCTGGTCATCGTGACCCTGCCCGCCGAAGTACAGCCGGTCGATGTCCTCGGTGATCGGCAGGACGCTCCGCGATACCGAGACCAGGGGCTCCCGCTCCCAGCCCTGCTCGGCCCAGGCCTGGCGGTACAGCCGGATCTGCTCGGCCTGGAGCTGGTCGAACGGCACACCGGTGTCCTCGGACAGCAACGTGGAGCTCTGCAGGTTCAGGCCGGTCCGGGCCGCCCACTGGGCGGTGGCGCGGGTTCCGGACCCCCACCAGATCCGCTCGGCCAGGCCGGGTGACTGCGGCTGGATGGCCAGGCCCCCGCTGACCCCGGTGCGGGCCGGATCGGTGTGGGCCACGACCCCGCCGCCGATCGCGGTCAGGAAGGTCTCGGTCTTGCGCCGGGCGCTGTCCGCGTCGCTTTCCCCATCAGCCGGGCGGTAGCCGAACGACTCGGCCCCGCGCAGCGCGATCTCCGGCGAGCCGCGGCTCACCCCGAGCTGCAGCCGTCCGCCACTGATCAGGTCGGCCGCTGCGGCCTCCTCGGCCATGTACAGCGGATTCTCGTACCGCATATCGATGACGGCGGTCCCGATCTCGATCCGGCTGGTGGTCGCGGCGATCGCGGACAGCAGCGGGAACGGCGAGGCCAGCTGCCGCTCGAAGTGATGAACGCGGACGAACGCGCCGTCGACGCCGATGTCCTCGGCCGCCTGGGCCAGCTCTATGGTCTGCCGCAGCGCGTCGGAGGCGCTGCGGGTCTGCGAATCCCGGTGTGGCTGCCAGTGCCCGAACGACAGGAAGCCGATCTTCTTCTTCACCCTCATCTCAGCGTCCGCGACCCCGCGCCGATTCCCGCACCGCCCGCCCTGCCCGCTCCGCTCACGCCGCCTGGTCCGCAGTGGCCGCGGGCCGTGTGCCCGTGCCATGCTCGGGGCATGACCACCACCTCCCGGGACCGGGCACCCCAGGACCGGGCACCCCAGGACCGGGCACCCCAGGACCGGGCGACGGGGTACCAGGACGTCGTCGACCTGGCTCGCTACCCGATCCACGAGCCGGACGGCGCGCCGTACCAGGCCCTGGTGCAGTCCTGCCGCGATCAGCTCCGTGACCGTGGCGTGGCTCAGCTGGAAAGCTTCCTCACCCCCGGCGCGGTCAGCGCCATGCTCGGCCTGACCGGGCAGCTGATGGCCCGGGCGTGGGCCAGCGACCAGACCCACACCGTGTACTTCCGGCCGCCGGACAATTCCGCCGGCCCGGATCACCCGCAGGCGCTGCTGCAGCGTTCGGCCAAGAAGGCGATCGCTTACGACCTGATCCCGGCGGCCGCACCGATCCGGCGGCTGTACGAATCCGACGACCTCACTGTGTTCATCGCCGCCGTGCTCGGCAAGCCCGTGCTCTACCGCAGCGCCGACCCGCTGGACGCCCTGGAGATCGCGGTCTTCTCCGACGGCGACGAGCTCGGCTGGCACTTCGACAACAGCGAGTTCTCCGTGACCATGATGTACGCCGAATCGCAGGCAGGCGGTTATTTCGACTACTACCCCTGGCTGCGCGACGAGCAAGACGAGCACTACCCCGAAGTCCGCCGGGTCCTGCTCGGCGAGCCGGGCGGGGTGATCCGGATGCCCAGCAGCCCGGGCACGCTCGCGGTCTTCCGCGGCCAGCACGCCCTGCACCGCGTCACGCCGGTCGCCGGCCCGCGGCCGCGGGTCAACTCGGTGCTCACCTACGGCGAGCGCCCCGGGATGAAGCTGAACGAGCTGACCCAGAAGCTGTTTTACGGCCGAACCGCGCAGTTATACCTGACGCCAGCTATACCTGACGCCAGTGGCCAGCGCTGTCGTGCTCCAGGCCCGCCTCGGCATACTCAACCACCAGCTCGCTGATGGACAGGCCGCGCTGTTCGGCCGCGGCCGCGAGCCGCTCGGCCAGGACCGCGGGCATGATCACCGTGCGGTGCACGCAGTCGTCGCTTTCCCACACCTCGTCCGGCATCTCAGGCATGTTCTTTCCTTTCCGCCGCCGTGGGGTCGGGAGCGGCCAGCGGGACGTAGCGGCGCAGGACGCGGTCGCTCAGCAGTCCCAGGCAGCTCAGATTGGGGAAGCCAGGTCCCTGGGGCAGGCCCGCGACCACGGGGAGGTGCAGCGCCGGCGACAGGCCAGTGACCGACAGATCCGGCTCGATCCGCCTCTCCAGGTCGGTGCCGTCCAGGCCGCGGGCCAGGCGCTCGCGCGCCTCGTCGCCGAGCAGGCGCTCGAACCAGCGGGCCTGGAAACCGATCGCGACCACCACCAGGTCGTAGACGACGCGCTCCCGCTCGGGGCCGTACTCGGTCTCCACGATCACCTGCCGTTCGCCTGCCTCGATCGCCACCGCCCGCCCGGCCAGCGCGCGGAACCCGCGGACCTGGTTGAGGGTCGCCTCGGCCTGCTGGGAGAAGACGCCCCGGTCGGTGCGCTCGAGGAACTCGCGGCGGTGCGCCTCGGCCAGCTCCGGCCAGCTCCCCGGGTCGGAGTACAGGTGGTTTTCCGCGTAGCTTTCCCCGCGTGAATACAGCACGCCGCGGCTGGTCAGCACGTCGATCACCGAGTTCCTGGCCAGCTTGCCCGCCAGGCTTATGACGACCGAGGCGGCGGTCTCGCCGCTGCCGATCACGCACACGTTATGCGCGATGTCCGGGCTGATGTCGTGCGCGTGCAGCCAGTAGCTGCGCCCGTCGAGCACCCGAGGATGCTTCTCCGGCTGGCCCGCGATGGTGACCGGCGGCCCAGGGCCGGTCACGACCACGCCGTCGGCCCAGAGGGTCTTGCCCGGCGTCACCGCCACCCGCCACCGGTCGCCCGTCGCCTCCAGGCCGGCCACGGCGCCGGTGATGAGCTCGGCCTTCGCCTTGCCTGCCACCGCGCGCAGGTACATGCTCCACTGGCGGTGGGTCGGCCGGAGCCGGCCGCGGTCCACCCAGTCGGCGTACGCGCCCCGCTCGATCAGGTGCCGGTGCCAGCTGTACTCCGCCATCGCCGCGGTGACCGCCGGGGTGGCCGCGCCCCAGCTGCTGGCGTACGGGAAGCCCACATCCTTCTCCGGGGGTGTACCCAGCGGCAGCAGGCCGCTGGTGTAGCCCTGCCGTCCGCTCCAGTTCCCGGCCACGGCGCCGGGGTCGATGAGCACCACGCGAGGTGCGTCCAGCCCCGCGGCCGCAAGGGCGCGCGCCTTGACGGCGATCGCGATTCCCTTCGGTCCCGCGCCCACCACGGCCAACGTCGGCATGACCGCGAGGATAACCGCGCCCGCGGGCGCCCGGCCCGCGGCCCGGGCCTAACCAGGGCGCCGGGTCAGCTGTCCCCGGCCGCCAGGGCCCGCCGCGGCGTACGCGCGACCGCGTCCACGGACCAGCACGCCGCGAGCAGGACCGGGGTGAATACCTGCGGTGCGGTCACGCACACCGCGTGATCGGCCTCCACCTCGTGCACTGAAGCACCGGGAATGGCCTGGGCCAGCTTCAGCTGACGGCGTAGCGGCACGATGCGGTCCCGGGTCGTGACCACCACCGCAGCCGGGACGCGGACCTGGCTGATCCAGCTGTGTGAGCTGAACTGGCAGACGGCCTGGACGGCCGACATGGCGGTGGCCAGGGTGGTCCGGCGCAGCTGGGCCCGGACCCACCTGGCCGTAGCCGGATCGGGCAGCGGGCCCATCAGGGCCATCCCGAGGACCTCGGCGCTCATCGGCCGCAGGAACGGGTTCCACCACATCGCCGCGGCCGTGGTCGGCAAGGCCAGGGAAGCAAGCTTCTCGGCCGGGGAGCCCAGGACGTTGCGCGCGGTGGCGCACAGCACCAGGCCCGACAGCCTGGCGGGGTGGCGCCGGTACAGCATCTGGGCGACCATGCCGCCCATCGAGTACCCGACGGCGATGAATGGCCCGGTGCCCAGCACCTCCGCCAGGGCGGCGATGTCGTCGGCGCAGTCCTCGAGCCGGAACCGCGACCCCGGGCTGATCCCGTCGCCGTGGCCGCGCAGGTCGAGCGCGATGACCCGGAAAGAGCGGGCCAGCGGCGCGATCACCCGGGCCCAGTTCAGCTCGGCGGTGAACGTCAGCCCGTGGATAAGGATGATCGTCTGGGCTCCTGGCGGGCCGGCGCATTCCCATATCCGCGTCACCCCGCGGCCCGGCAGCTCTACCAAGCGTGTGAGCGG
Organism: Streptosporangiaceae bacterium; assembly: GCA_049284535.1. Classification (GTDB taxonomy): domain Bacteria; phylum Actinomycetota; class Actinomycetes; order Streptosporangiales; family Streptosporangiaceae; genus Palsa-504. The sequence continues at coordinate 2,137 of JBAPYC010000142.1, read as the reverse complement.
AGTCGCCGCCTCCGCGAGCACTTGACGCACTCTTCACCCCCCGCAGGCGGTCCTCGCTGACCGCCCCAGACAGCATAGCCAGGACACAAGTGTCCCGGTACAGGAGGTTCTTCCCGGAAGGCGGGGTGATTATGCCAGCGGAGTCAGTGCGGGGTGCGGCCGGTCATGATGTAGCCGCTGCCGAAGGCCAGCTCACGGACGCTGACGTCCTCGACCAGCTGCTCCAGCTGGTCCCACGGGCGGCCGAACCCACTGAAATCCCGGACATACGGGCCATGCAGCGAGCGGACCATCCAGTTCATGGCCACCATGGCAGGCGCGGCCCATTTGCCGCCCCCGGCCGCCACCCGGGCCCCGGGGCGCAGCCTGGCCAGGACGTTCCGCAGCGCGCCGGGCGACTGCATGATGTCGTGGACCGCGCAGAACAGGGCGGCATCCGCGGTCACCGCGACCTCGGCCTCCTCGGCGGCCGCCTGGACGACCGTGACGTTCGGCCAGTTCTCGCGGCCGATACGCTCGCGGGCCACCGCCGCCATCTGCGGGGACTGCTCGATGCCGACGACGCGCCCGGCCGCCCCCACCTGCTCGCGCAGCGGGCCGCAGCACAATCCGGTCCCGCAGCCCACGTCGAGCACCACCTCGCCAGGGCTCAGCGGCAGCGCCTCGACGATGGCCTCCCGGTAGGCCTGGAACGCGGCGGTGTCGCGTTCGTAGGAATGGGCGTGCTCATCGTAGGCGGGTTGCGACGAGGCCGAACGGGCGGAAGAAGACCCCGCCGTCGTCACGGTGCGTGTGGCGCTCATGAACTTCGTCTCGCCTTCCGTGCAGTGGCTCCCGGCGCTCTCGGCCGGCCTTTCCCGCCCACGTTAACCCGATCGTGCTGCCAGCAGGTAAACGGCACGTGATCTCGGCGTTACGCTGGGCATCATAGTGCCTGGGGCGTCTGCCTGGGCCCAAGTAACCCGTGTGGGATAGTTCGACGGTCGGGACGGAGCCACGATTGCCGGGCTAAGGGGCTTTTGATGGACGACGCGAAGAATCCCCGGATGATCTTGCCGCATGAGCTGGCGGTCTTCACCAAGCAGCGCAGGCGGCGGCGTGAGGACCGGCTGGCCGACAAGATCACCGTCTTCGCCGGCTCGATGCTCTTCGTCGGGCTGCACGTCATCTGGTTCGCGATATGGATCGTCATCAACGTGACCAGATGGCGGTTCGACCCTTTCCCCTTCGGGCTGCTCACGCTCATCGTGTCGCTCGAGGCCATCTTCCTGTCGACCTTCGTCATGATCAGCCAGAACCGGGAGGCCTCCCGTTCCGATGTCCGGTCCGAGGTCGACTACGAGACGAACGTGCTGTCCGAGGTCTGGCTGGAGGCCTTTGCCAGTCGCCTCGGCATCGACGTGGACCAGGTGTATGCCACCGCGCAGGACCGGATCGACAAGGAGAAGGCCCGGCAGTTCGCCGACGATCCCGTGCCCGCTCCCGGCCAGTGACATCACCGGGGGCGCACGTCCGGCCGGCGGATCCAACGGCCAAGGAGATGACCCAGGCGGCAGGTGACGTTCCGCTACCGCCCGCTGCCATTGATTCCGGCCGTCCCGGGCTGGCCAATTCTGCCGGGCACCGGTCGCTTCGCGAAAGCAGGCCGGCTTTGGCGGTGCAGCATCCAGGACGTCGATCTTCTGTGTGAAGCCGTCCCATGAATAAGTTTTTCGGCGGCTAAGGCCATTCGCCGCCAATAATTGGCCGGGCTGTTTCCCGCCTGGCCCGCCTGGGGCTCGTCCCGCGGGATCCGCCTGCGGCCCCGACCATCCCTGCTGCCACGCCCCGTCGCCTCTGGCCGGGCGGCGCCGAGGATCGTATGCCGGCCTCCCGTGTACCGGGCGACAACAACGGGATCGGGGCCGGAACCGGTATGACGCGCCGGCGCTGCCAGCGGGCCGGGAGATCAGGCAGAAGTGGCCATCGATTGCCGCCGGAAATCTGCGTCGCCGGCGTAAAGATACTCCGGGGCGGCGGCAGATAAGTTTTCTTGTTTCCCGAAAATGTGCGCCGACCCGGTTCCTGTCATTTCTGGATGACATATACCGAGTCATCGCCAGAGATTTTCTGGAACTGCCATCGCGCCCTTTTCAGT
>JBAPYC010000141.1:0-5584 GCA_049284535.1 Streptosporangiaceae bacterium | reverse complement strand
CGCCCTGACCCTGCTCACCCCGCCCGGCGAGGCGGGGGCGGACATCGCGGTGGGGTCGACCCAGCGGTTCGGCGTCCCGCTGTGGTTCGGCGGCCCGCACGCGGGCTACATCGCGGTCAGCGACCCGCTCAAGCGCCAGCTGCCCGGCCGCCTGGTCGGCGTGTCCGTGGACGCCGACGGCCGGCCCGCCTACCGCCTGGCGCTGCAGGCCCGCGAGCAGCACATCCGGCGGGAGAAGGCGACCAGCAACATCTGCACGGCTCAGGTCCTGCTGGCCGTGACGGCGGGCATGTACGCCGCCTACCATGGGTCCGACGGGCTGGCCGCCATCGCGCGGGGCGCGCACCGCAGTGCCGCGACCCTCGCCGCCACGTTGCGCGAGTTCGGGCACCGGACGGGCTCAGGGGATTTCTTCGACACCATCCGGATTTATTTCGATGGCGGGCGCGACGAGGCCGTTCATGCCCTGGGACGGGCGCGGGACGCCGGGTACAACCTCTACCTGGCCCACGATGGCGCGCTGCAGGTCAGCTGCGACGAGACCACCACTGACGAGCAGCTGCGCGCGGTGGTGGCGGCCATCTGCCAGGTGGAGAACGCGGCCGAGGTAACGCTGACGGAGCGCGGCGGGCAGCTGCCGTCCCGGCTGCGGCGCCGCTCGGAATACCTCACCCACCCGGTGTTCCACGACCACCGCAGCGAGACGGCGATGATGCGCTACTTGCGGCGGCTGTCGGACTTCGACATCGCGCTGGACCGGTCGATGATCCCGCTCGGCTCGTGCACGATGAAGCTGAACGCGGCGGCCGAGATGGAGCCGGTCAGCTGGCCGGAATTCGCCGGACTGCACCCGTTCGTGCCGGCCGCCCAGGCCGGCGGGTACCTGGAGCTGATCGAGTCCCTGGAAATCCGGCTGGCCAGGATCACCGGCTACGACGCGGTGTCGGTGCAGCCGAACGCCGGGTCGCAGGGCGAGCTGGCCGGCCTGCTGGCTATCCGCGCCTACCACGCGTCGCAGGGCAACGCGGAGCGTGATATGTGCCTGATCCCTGAGTCGGCGCACGGCACCAACGCGGCCAGCGCGGTGCTGGCCGGCCTGCGCGTGGCCGTGGTCAAGTGCGCCGGCGACGGCGCGGTCGACCTCGGTGACCTGCGGGCCAAGCTGGAGACGCACCAGGGACGGGTGGCCGCGATCATGCTGACCTATCCGTCCACCGCCGGGCTGTACGAACAGAACGTCGGCGCCATCTGCGCGGCCGTGCACGAGGCCGGCGGCCAGGTCTACATCGATGGCGCCAACCTCAACGCCCTGGTGGGGGTGGCCACGCTGCCCTCGTTCGGTGCGGACGTGTCGCACCTGAACCTGCACAAGACGTTCTGCATCCCCCATGGCGGCGGCGGTCCCGGCGTGGGCCCGGTCGCGGTCCGCGGGCATCTGGCCGCGTTCCTGCCCGGCCGCGGCGACGTCGGGCCGGTGGCGGCGGCGCCGTACGGATCCGCGGGCATCCTGCCGATCTCCTGGGCCTACATCGCGATGATGGGCGCCGCCGGGCTGCGCCGGGCCACCCAGGTCGCGGTGCTGTCGGCCAACTACCTGGCCAGCCGGCTGGCGCCGCATTACCCCGTGCTGTACAGCGGGCGGAACGGCCTGGTGGCGCACGAATGCGTGATCGACCTGCGGCCGCTGGCCCGCCAGACCGGTATCACCGTCGACGACGTGGCCAAGCGGCTGATCGACTACGGGTTCCACGCGCCCACCATGTCGTTCCCGGTAGCGGGGACGCTCATGATCGAGCCCACCGAGAGCGAGAGCCTGGCCGAGCTGGACCGGTTCTGTGACGCGATGATCGCAATCAGGGCGGAGATCGAGCAGGTCGCCGCGGGCGAGTACGACGCCCAGGACAACCCGCTGAAGAACGCGCCGCATACCGCGGAGATGCTCATCGCGGGGGAGTGGAAGCACCCGTACGCGGCCGAGGAGGCGGCGTTCCCGCCCGGCGTGGACCGGCGGGCCAAGTACTGGCCGCCCGTGCGCCGCATCGACCAGGCCTACGGCGACCGCAACCTGGTCTGCGCCTGCCCCCCACCGGAGGCGTTCGCGAGCTGAGCCGCAGGCGTTCGCGAGCTGGGCCGCAGGCGTTCGCAGGCCTGGTTCCCCGGGCATGCACGCGCCCGCCCCTGCGGCCAGCACCGCCTGCGCCCGGCAGGGGCGCTGGGGAGGGGGACGGTGCGGGCAGCCGCGGGAGAGGGGCGGGCGCGTTATCCGGGCAAGCCGTGTTTTCCGGGCAAGTGGTGTTTTCCGGGGAAAGCTGGGCGGGTTACTGGCTGGCGACCGGGAAATCGCTGAGCTCGGCCAGGTGCGGCGGCAGCTGCATGGTGAGCACGCTCTCCTGCTCCTGGGGGTCGGTGCGGGCGACCACGGCTACCGTCATCACGTCGCTGCGGTTCACCGGCAGGTGCGGGGTGCCCGGCGGGACGTACATGAAGTCGCCGGCGTGCACAACGGTGCGGTTCCGGAGCCCCTCGCCGTGCCAGACCTCGGTTTCGCCGCTGACGGTGTAGATGGCGGACTCGTGGCCGTCGTGCGCGTGCGGCACGCCGCGGGTCCCGGGCGGGATCTCGAGCACGTGCAGGCACAGGGCCTGGGCGCCTGCCGACCGGTGGCTGATGCCGGTAGCCAGGCTCACGCCCTGCTTGCCGTCGTAGCTGCCGCCGGCCCGGATGACGACGACATCACCTGGTGGTGCGCCGGCCAGAACGGGTGAGTGGAGGGCTCGCTCCCAGGCATCGCTTACTCTGAGCATTTGATCGTATCCTATCCATGATGTCCCCTCTGCCAGGGTATGACTCTTTGTGTTCGTATAGATACTCTCAGTACAGTTACTATGGGCTGCCTAGCAGGTAAGCGCCATCTATCTCCCGAGTAAGTAACCGGCTGGCCCGGGCCGCCCTGCGGTTACGCCGGGGGCCGGCTCAGTTCGTCCAGCACCTGCTGCCGGGCCCGGTCCGGATCGATGCCCAGCTCACGCAGGGTGGCGGGGGTGAAGTCCCCGCGCGGGTTGCGCTCGGCCGCGCCGAGCAGGCCGAGCAGCAGGTGCTCGGTGCCGATGTAGTTGTGGCGCAGCGCCCGGGCCTCCTTGATCGCCAGGCCCAGCGACTGCTTGGACTCGCGGGTCAGCCACATCCGCCCGGTCCGGCCCGGCGGCCCTTTCGGGGCCGCCGGGACCCGCGCCACGGCGTCCGGGCCGAAGCTCTCCTCCACCTTGCGCCTGATCTCGTCCAGGTCGATGCCGATCGCGGCCAGCGCCTCGGCATCCTCGCTGGACGACCCGGCCCCGAGCGGGCCGGCCGCCGGCGCGATGCGGTCCAGGCCACGTTCGACCGAGGCGGTGTCCACGCCCAGCTCGGCCAGGGCCCGGGCGGCTACGCCGCCGGCGGCGGTCAGCGCGTGCAGCATGTAGACGGGGCGGACCTGGTCGCCACGCTCGGTGGCCTTGGTCCCGGCCAGGATCACGACGCGCCGGGCCCTGTCCGTGAATCGTTCGAACATCGTCAGTTTCTCCTCGGGTCAGCGGTTGCCGCGGCGGCGGGGTGCGGGACCGCCGACGGGCCGGCCCGCATGCTTCTTATGGGCGGCCTGCCGGGATACGCCGAGCATCTCCGCGATCTCCTGCCAGGACCAGCCGTTCATCCGCGCGTTGTCCACCTGGAGCACCTCGAGCTGTTCCAGCAGCCTGCGCAGGGCGGCGACAGCGCGCAGCCCGGTGCGCGGGTCCGAGCTGTCGGCCGCGGCGGCCAGAGCGGTTGCGTTTTCCATGCTGTCAATCTATGTTGACACGAACCTGGTGTCAACTTTGGTTGACGACGACGCTTCGCACCAGCTGGTCGCTTACGAAGCGGTTACGGCCGCTCGCTGAACCGTGCGGGATCGCGCTACGTGGCCATTACTAGGGAGGGACGGCAGACGGGACCTTTGCGCACCGGTGCGCATACGATCCTGCTAGGGCCATGTACGGCCATCATCAGCGGAGGTGCGGTTGACCAGCCTTGCCAGGCCACCCGGCCCGGCTTCCTCCTACCGCCCGGAGGGCCGCTCCGGGGACCGATCGGGGGGCCGCCCGGGCGGCGTATCCGGGCCGGTCCGGACGGCGCGCCGGCCCGGCCGGGCCGGACCCCGCACGGTCCTGGCAGTCATTGCCGCCGGGGCGGTGGCTGTCGTCGCCCTGTGGTGGCACAGCACCCCCGATGTCAGCGGCCTGGGCGGCTGGCTGACCGGTGCCGGTGAGGTCCTGGGCCTGCTGGCCGGATACGGCGTGGTGGTCCTGGTGGCACTGATGGCCCGGCTCCCGCCGCTGGAGCGGGGCCTGGGCGGGGACCAGCTCGCCCGCTGGCACGCGATGGGCGGCCGGTACGTGGTCAGCGTGGTCTGGGCGCACGCCCTGCTCATCTTGTGGGGCTACGCGGTCGAGGCGCACACCAGCCTGGTCAGCGAGACGGCCACCCTGCTCACTCAGTACCCGGACGTGCTGATGGCGACCGTGGCCGCGTTCCTGCTGCTCGGCATCGGCATCGTCTCCATGCGCGCCGCCCGCCGCCGGGTGCGCTACGAGACCTGGTATTACCTGCACCTGTACACCTACCTGGCCATCGCGCTGGCCTTCGGCCACCAGTTCGCCAACGGCGTGGCCTTCACCAGCAGCCTGGCCGCGCGGTTCTGGTGGTCCGCGATGTACCTGGCCGTGCTCGCCCTGGTGCTGTGGTACCGGGTCGCGGTGCCGCTGCGGGCCTACACCCGGCACCGGTTCACGGTCGTGGGCACCAAGGCGGAGGGGCCCGGCGTCACCTCGGTCTACATCAGCGGGAGCCACCTGGAGGAGCTCAGCGCCGAGCCGGGGCAGTACTTCCGCTGGCGGTTCCTGACCCGGTCGCTGTGGTGGTCCTCACACCCCTTTTCGCTGTCCGCGGCGCCCGGCCAGGACCGGCTGCGGATCACCGTGAAGGACCTCGGCGACCATAGCCAGGCGCTGAGCCGCCTGCGGCCGGGCACCCGCGTGTTCGCCGAAGGCCCCTACGGCGCGTTCACCCCGGCCGTGTCCGGCCGTGGCGTGCTGCTGCTGGCCGGCGGGCTCGGCATCACCCCGCTGCGGGCCATCTTCGCCACGCTGCCCGGGCCCGTCACGCTGATCTACCGGGCCAGCCGCCAGCAGGACGTGGTGTTCCGGGACGAGCTGGACGCCATCGCGGCCGCGCGCGGCGCCACCGTGCACTACCTAATCGGGTCCCGGGCCAAGCTCGGGAGGGATCCGCTTTCCCCCCGGTCACTGCGGGCCCTGGTGCCCGGGCTCGACCAGCAGGACGCCTACGTGTGCGGGCCGGCCGGGATGACGGCGGCCGCGGTACGGGCACTGCGGGCGGCCGGGGTGCCCCGGTCGCGTATTCACTTCGAGTCGTTCGAGTTCTGAGGGAGGATCCGCGACATGCGCCGGGTGATCCTGGCTCTGGCCGGCACTATCGCCGGGCTGGTGGCCCTGCTGTCGTTCAAGTCGCACGTCCCGGCCGTCCCGGCCGCGGCGGCGGCCGGGAC
>JBAPYC010000140.1:0-2080 GCA_049284535.1 Streptosporangiaceae bacterium | reverse complement strand
ACCCGGACGGCATGGTCCCGCCGATGTCGACCACGACCACGTCGCCGGCCTGCATGACCCGGTCCGAGACCTCGTGATGCGGGCTGGCGGCGTTCGGGCCCGACCCGACGATGGTGAAGTCCACGCTGGCGTGTCCCTCGGCCAGGATAGCCTCGGCGATCAGCGCGCCCACGGCCCGCTCGGTCACCCCGGGCCTGAGCCAGCCGGGGACACGGGCGTGCACCCGGTCGATGGCGGCACCTGCTTCCCGGAGCGCCTGCACCTCAGCCGCGGTCTTGCGCATCCGCAGCGTACGCAGCGCGCCGCCGGCCAGGGCCAGCCGGGCGCCGGGCAGCGCATCCCGGAAGTTCAGCACCGACAGCGCCCACATCCGGTCCGACAGCCCGACCACAGGGACGCTCCCGAGTCGTCCGGCGACCAGCGCGTACGCGTCGTCGGTCTCGTCCCAGGGGATCATCTCCACGCCGAGCGCCCCGGCCGGCGAGGCCTTCGCCGCGGCCAGCTCCAGCCGCGGCACGAACAAGGCCGCCCGCCCGTGCACCGGGATGGCCAGGCAGGTCAGCCGCTCGAGCTGCTTGGCGTCGTAGCCGATCACATATCTCAGGTCCGGGCCCGGAGCGAGCAGCATGGCGTCGATCCCGGCCGCGCCGGCCGCCGCCCGCACCTGGTCGATCCGGCCCGCGGGGTACAGTTCGTCCGTCGTCACGAGATCGATGGTAGGCCCGGGCCGCTAGGTCGCCGAAACCGCGGTCAGGTACCGGCTGAGCGAGGAGCCCAGGCCCCAGCGCTCGCCGAGCTCGGCCAGCCTCGCCGCATCGGCCGGCGTGACCGGCAGGGTCCCGTCGACCTCGGGCACCGGAGCGTCCCGGACCACCGCGACCACCGACAGCGCGACGTCCAGGTAGTCCCGGGCCTTCTCCAGCTTGTCCCGGCTGCCCCGCGGGAACCCGCCGTGCCCGGCCTCCAGCGCCGTGACGATCCCGTCAATGCTGCCAAACGTCCTGATCAGCGCGGCCGCGGTCTTGTCCCCCACGCCCGGTACGCCGGGCAGCCCGTCACTGGGGTCACCGCGCAGCGCGGCGAAGTCGGCGTAGGCGCGGCCCGGGATGCCGTACTTGGCGGCCACCGCCGCCTCGTCGATCACGTCCATGTTGAGCAGCCCGCGCACGGTGTAGATAACCCTGATCCCCCGCGCGTCGTCTACCAGCTGGAACAGGTCCCGGTCCCCCGTGACCACGTCCACCGGGTCCTGGGAACGGGCCGACAAGGTGGCCATCACGTCGTCGGCCTCGTACCCCGGCTGCCCCGCCACCGCCAGCCCCGATACCGCCAGCACCTCTTCGATCACGGGTATCTGCGCGGCCAGCGCGGGCGGGGTCTCCTCGGTGCCGTCCTCGGCCAGGCGGTGCGCCTTGTAGGAGGGGATCGCCGCCACCCGGAACTCCGGTCTCCAGTCCGCGTCGAGGCAGGCCACCAGGCGGGCGGGCTGCCGGGCGCGGACGAGCCGGCCGATGGTGTCGAGCAGCCCGCGGATGGCGTTCACCGGGGTGCCGTCCGGGGACCTGACGGTATCGGGCACCCCGAAGAACGCCCGGTAGTACAGGGAGGCGGTGTCCAGCAGCATCAGCGAGCCCATCCCGCCATCCTGCCACCTGCGGGATTCAGATCAGCATGACCTTGCCGTCCGCGACCGTGATTGGCTTGGACGGCAGCGGGCTGGGGGCCGGGCCGGTGACCACGGCACCGTTGGTGATCTTGAACTCGCTGCCGTGGCAGGGGCAATCGATGGTGCCGTTGGCGACCTTGCTCATGATGCAGCCCACGTGGGTGCACACCGCGCTGAACGCCTTGTACTGGCCGGGGGTGGGCTGGGTCACGACGACCCTGGCCGCGGTGTAGATCTTGCCGCCGCCGACCGGGATCTCGCTGGCCGCGCCGAGCACGGTGCCGTCTGGTTTGCTCGCTGCTGGTTCGCTTGCCGCCGGCTTGCTTGGGGCTGGCCTGCCCGTCGCCGTCGCCGTCGACGGCGGGGTCGGCGTGGTCGGGGCGGAGGTGCCAGCCGCGGTCATGCCGTCGGCCT
>JBAPYC010000139.1:0-4843 GCA_049284535.1 Streptosporangiaceae bacterium | reverse complement strand
ATACAGGAGAAACTCTCTTAGAGCCCGATCCGGGCGGCCAGCCGTTCCCGATGGTAGGCGCCGTCGCCCAGGAACAGCTCGCTGGACTTGGCCCGCTTGAAGTACAGGTGGGCGTCGTGTTCCCAGGCGAAGCCGATGCCGCCGTGGATCTGGATGTTCTCCGCGGCCACGTGGAAGTAGGTCTCCGACGCGTACGCCTTGACCAGAGGCGCGAGCACACCGATCTCCGGTGAGTGCTCGGCCACGGCGGCGGCCGCGTAGCCGACCGCCGAGCGCAGCGACTCCACCTCGAGCAGCAGGTCGGCGCAGCGGTGCTTGATGGCCTGGAAGCTGCCGATGGGGCGGCCGAACTGCTGCCGGGTCTTGCTGTACTCCACGGCCGCCTCGAGTGCCCGCTGCGCCCCGCCGAGCTGCTCGGCGGCCAGCGCGATGGCGGCCACGTCCAGGGTGTGGTCCAAAATCGCGGCCGCGTCGCCGGGCGAGCCGATCAGCCGGGCCGGGGCGCCGTCGAACTCCAGGCGGGCCAGCTTCCTGGTCTGGTCCAGCGTGGGCAGCGTGGCGCGGCTCAGCCCAGTCGCGCCGTCCTGCACCGCGAACAGCGACAGCCCGGCGTCGGTGGCCGCCACGACCAGGATCAGCCCGGCCGTCCCGCCGTCCAGCACGAAGCTCTTGTGCCCGTCCAGCTTCCAGTCGGCACCGTCCTTGACCGCGGTGGCCCGGATCGCGGCCGGGTCCCAGGAGCCGTCGTCCTCGGTGAAAGCCAGCGTGGCGATGGTCTGCCCCGAGGCGATGCCGGGCAGCAGGTCCTGGCGTGCGCCCTCGTCCGGGCTGGCCGCCACGGCCGTCGCGGCCAGCACCGCGCTGGCCAGGTACGGTCCGCCGTACAGCGCGCCGCCGAACTCCTCGCACACGATGGCCTGCTCGGCGAAGCTGAACCCGGCACCGCCGTAGACCTCGGGGATGGCCAGCCCCTGCAGGCCGAGCTGCGCGCCCGCCTGGTCCCAGACGGCCCGGTCGATGCCGTCCTCAGTGGCCATGAGCTCGCGGACCCGGGACAGCGGGGCCCGGTCGGCCAGGAAACGCCGGACCGAGGCCCGCAGCTCCTCGGCTTCCGCGCTGATACCCAGCTTCATGAGGATTGCTCCGTTCCCTTATCAGCTGATGACCAGGACATCGAGCGCCTCGACCTGATCTCCGTTTACCCACAGCGGGTTGACTTCCAGGGCCCGCAGCGCCCCATCCAGATCACTGTTCAGCGAGAGCGCGACCTCGCCCAGGCCGGCGATCACCTCGGCCACCGCGTCCAGGTTGGCCGGGGCGGTGCCGCGGCCGCCGGCCAGGATCGCCGCCCCCCGCAACTCGCCCAGCATCTGCCTGACCTCGGCCGCGTCGACCGGGAGCACGCGCAGGCTGACGTCCTTGAGCACCTCGACCCAGATCCCGCCCAGGCCCACGGCCAGCACCGGGCCGAAGGTGGGATCGACCCGGACCCCGGCCAGCAGCTCGGTCCCGCCGGAGCGCATCGGCGTGACCAGCACACCGTCGATGACCGCGCCGGCCGCCGCCTCGCCCGCGGCCCGGACTTTCTCGTAACCGGCTCGCACCTCGTCGGCGGAGCTGAGCCCGAGCGCCACGCCGCCGATATCGGACTTGTGGGTGATCTGCGCCGAGCAGATCTTCAGCGCCACCGGCAGCCCCACCCGCCGGGCGATCTGGACCGCCTCGCTGGCCGAGCCGGCCACGCCGCCGGGCACCACCGGCAGGCCGGCCGAGGTCAGCAGGTCCCGCGCCTGCGCCTCGGACCACGGGCCCGGCGCCTGGCGCGGCACATGTACCGGGCGGGCGGGCTGGTCGTTCTTTACCGGGGCGCCGGCCGGCTGGACCCGGCCGCGATTCTGGCGCCAGCGGATCGCATGGCCGATCGCCTCGATACCCGCGTTCAGGCCGCCGAGGGTGTTCATGCCGTGCTTACCGAGCAGCTGCCGCCCGTAGGGGCTCACGTCCACGCAGGTGGAGCTCACCTGGATGACCGGGATGGGCGAGGTGGCTATGCGCCGGGCCAGCCAGTCTGCCCGGCTCTCGAGCGCGGCGGCCGTGGCCTCGTCCGGCGACCTGACCTCGGGCAGGCTCAGCCCCGAGAACAGGATGAAGTCCAGGTTAGGGTCGTCCACCGCGATGTCGAGCGCGTGCTCCAGCGCGGTCAGCGGGCTCGTCCGGCCGGACATATTGGCCAGCAGGCTGTAGCCCGTGACGTCCAGCGGGTTGTGCACGGAGGCGAACGAGGGCAGGTGCGTCCCGAGCGCAGCGGTCGTTTCCGGCGCGAAATCCGGTATCCGCAGGCCCTGGTGGCTGGCCGCGTCGGCGATGATGTCGCAGGACCCGCCGGATGCGGTCAGCACGCCCATCCGCCGTCCGCGCGGCCAGCGGTTATAACCCAGCAGCGCCCCGGTGGTCAGCAGGTCTTCCAGGCTGGTGACCCGGATGATGTTGAGCTGGCGCAGGGCCGCATCGGCCACCGCGTCGTCCCCGGCCACCGAGCCGGTGTGGGCCAGCGCCGCCTGCTGCCCGGCCGGGCTCGAGCCGACCTTCAGCGCGACGATCGGCTTGCCGGCGCGGTCTGCCCTCTCCGCGGCCTGGGCGAACCGGGCAGGGTCGCCGATCTCCTCCAGGAACAGGCAGATCACCTTGGTGGCCTCGTCCTCGATCAGGTAGTCGAGCACGTCGGCCGTCTTCATCATGGACTCGTTGCCCATCGAGGTGAGCACGCTCAGCCCGATGGCGTGCGCCTTGGCGAAGGTCAGCACCACGCTGGCCAGCGCGCCGCTCTGCAACGCCACGCCGACCGGGCCGGCCGTCAGCGGCGGCGGCAGGGTCAGCGCGTACGGGGCGGACCGGGTGTGGGCGTTGATGAAACCCAGGCAGTTCGGGCCGAGCACGGTGATGCCGTTGGCGACCGCGCGGGCCACCATGGCGTCCTCGGCGGCCCGCCCGCTCTCGCCGACCTCGCGATAGCCAGAGGCGAGCACCACCGCGTTGCGGATGCCGGCCGCGCCCATGTCGTCCAGCACGCTCTCCACCGCCCCGGCCGGGGTCAGGATGAAGGCCAGGTCGGCCGGCTCAGGCAGGTCGCGCAGGCTGCGCGCCATGGGCAGGCCGAACGCGCTGGCGGCCCGCGGGTGCACCGCGGTCAGCGGCCCACCAAAGCCGGTGGTCGCGCAGCTGGCGACGATGAGCCGGGCCCAGCCGGAGTTGTCCGACGCCCCGACTACCGCGATGCTCCGCGGGGCGAAGAACTCGCGCAGCCGCTCCGGCGTGACCAGCTGCCGTTTCGGATCGGCGGAGGTCATGACACTCGCGGCTCCCTGGGCAGGCCCAGGGCCCGTTCGCCGATGATGTTGCGCTGGATCTCGCTGGTGCCGGAGTAGATAGTGCCGGCCCGGCTGCTCAGGAACACGTTCTGCCAGTTGCTGACCGGGTAGCCCTCGCCGCCGGGCCGCAGCAGTCCGTCGGAGCCCTCGATGCTCATCGCGATCTCGCCCAGCCGCTTGTGGTACTCGCTCCAGAACAGCTTGGCCACCGAGGCCTCCGGGCCCGGCGGGCGGCCCGCGGCCACCTGGGCCAGCGTGCGCAGCCCGCTGAACCGCATCAGCTCCACCTGCGTGTAAGCCCAGGCCAGCTGCTGGCGGATCAGCGGGTCGGTGGTCTTGCCGCGCTTGCGGGCCGTCTCGGCCAGGGCCCAGAACTCTTTCGCGAAGGAAAGGTGTGCCACGGTGGCCCGGCCGCCACGCTCGTGCCCGAGCGTGGTCATGGCCACGCGCCAGCCGTTGTTCACGCCGCCGATGACGTTGAACAGCGGCGCCCGCACCTCATCGAGAAAGTCCTCGCAGAACTCGGCGGCCCCGGATATCTGCCTGATCGGCCGGTATTCCACTCCGGGCGCGGTGAAGTCGATCAGCACGTAGGACAGCCCGGCGTGCTTGGGTACCTCTGGATTGGTCCGGCAGAGCAGGAACATGCGGTTGGCCCGGGCCGCACCCGACGTCCACACCTTCTGCCCGCTGACCACGATCTCATCGCCGTCGATCACGCCCCGGGTCTGGACCGCGGCCAGGTCCGAGCCGTGGTCGGGCTCGGAGAAGCCCTGGCAGTACACGTCCTCGCCGGAAATGATCCGGGGCAGGAAGTGAGCCCGCTGCTCGGGCGTGCCGTGCACGATGATGGACGGGCCGACCAGGGCCTCGCCCATGCCGCGGTACACCCGCGGCACCCCGGCCCGGTGAAACTCCTCGTTCAGCACGGCCACCCGGACCGCGTCCATGCCCTGGCCGCCGAACTCTTCCGGCCACTGCGGGCAGATCAGCCGCTGCCCGGCCAGCTTGGCCTCCCATTCGGCGTAGGCGGGATCGGACTGCGCCGCGATGAGCCGGCCGCCGCGCTGCCCGCCGACGGTCGGGGCCGCATTCCAGTCGATCAGGCCGGCCAGCGCCTCCGGCGCCTCGGCCACGATCCAGTCCCGCAGTTCCGCGCGGAATTGCGCGATCTCCGGGCCCAGGTCAAGTTCCATGGCAAGCCTCCCAGTGCCGGGTGCCGGGTGCCGGGTGCCGGGTGCCGGGTGCCGATGGCCAGGTCCGCGAGCGCCGTATCCCGGCCGGCCCGGTCCCCGCCGGAACGCAGCAGCCGATCCTAGAATTCGATTCTAGACCGATCAAAGCTCGCCGGCCGGGCGCTGTCAAGGCCGGCCGGGCCGGAATCTGGTCCCGGGCGCAGGAGGGTCAACGCCGCCCGTTCGGCCCTAACGGGCGGCGCGGGCGCGCGGCGGTGCGGGCTCGCCGGCCGCCTTCGC
>JBAPYC010000138.1:0-11186 GCA_049284535.1 Streptosporangiaceae bacterium | reverse complement strand
CCGGAGAGCTGGCCTTTCATTACTGCTACGTGCCCGAGGGCCAGCTGCTGACCAAGACCAGGCTGATCCGCGCTGCCGGGCTGAGATGGCCGGTAGAAGAGGATTTCGAGTTCGGGAAGGACTGCTTCGGCCTGGACCAGTGCCAGGCCCGGCTCTACACCGCGATCACCCGCCACATCGTGCTGGTCATGGCGGCCCTGGCCATCTGCGCGGTCACCGCCGCCCTGCTGCGCGACCGCACTGATACCCAGGTCCCGCCACCGGTCACCCCGGACCAGGCTCCGCCGGAAGACCCCGGGATGATCCCGCTGACCGTCCCGGAGATCAGGCGCCTGCTCGCCAGCGCCCTCCAGCGCCCGCACCCGCCCGGCCACGCCACAGGCTGGCTGAACTGGCGACGCTGCCACCAGGCCCGCTCCCGCTGGTTCCACCAGCGCACCCGGCTAAACCGAGACAATGCCCTGGTCGGCTAGCAAATGAGCTGCTGCCGTACGAGGCGATCCCGGAGTCAGAACTCGGTTTTAAGCCGTTCGATCTCCCGGGCCCGCTCACGCAGCTGGGCATATGCTGGCCGCTCGCGAATGCGAGCCAGGGCCCAGCGGACGGCTTCGGCGCGGCTGGCTGCGATGCCCGCTGTGATCAGCGCGTCCAGTGTTTCCAGGTCCGCAGGCCCGAGCCGGGCCATCACGGGGGTCAGCTCACCGCCGTCCAGCGCGCGGGCCTGCAGCGAGCCGCGGGCTCTGCCGTCCCCCAGCACCAGCCCGGGGCCATCGCCGGTATCGCTGGTGCGGAACTCGAGCCGCCCGACCTCCGGAAGCTGGGCCGACAGATCGTGCCGGAAGTGCTTGAGCGCCGGGCCGTGCGCCTTCTCGAATCCCTGGAGGGCCTCCTGCTGGCCCTCGCGTTCCTCCGGCGCTTCGATGATCACGCGGACCAGCAGATCTCCTGGTTCAATCACCGGGTCGTCGCCGTATTGCAGCACCGCGACCCGCCGCACCGCGCCGGGGAAGCGCTTCTTTACCTCGCCGTCAATCTGCTGTTCGATGTGGTCGATCGCCGCCTGGTCCATGGCCGCCTCCGGTGAGTTACACGAGAAACTAAGCGTAACATGATGTTTCGCAGCTGCAGAACCAGGCCGGCAGCCGCAGCGCGGCCTCGCTCCACCCTGGCGGCGAAGCCAGAACGAGCCGGAGCCCTCTGCCCCGCTGGGATCAAGGGCCAGCGGACCCCCGTCCCTCACTCACACTGCGGGCCGCGGTATCCCCTACGGCAATTGCCTGCGGTCTTGTTGCTGACACCAACGCATGATCGCCAGGCGGTCGCACCCTGCGGAACCGACCCGCTCATCACGCTTCGCCGCAGGTCAAAGCCCCAATGGCGGCTGCCGTAGTAACGTTAGGCGCAGCCTTCTGACCGGTGGGCTCTTTAACTGGACCATCCATTTGAACTCCGACGCTGCTTGGCGACGAGCCTTTCAGCTTGCCGGCCTGGCGCCCGATCAGGCCGGGCGCGCCGAGCGCAGCCACATTTAGTTAATCTAAGTAACGAAGTGGCATCCAGTTCAATACCAAAAATCTTGAAATGCAGTGAACCGTACGCTGGCGGACCGCCGTATATACCAGTAGCCAGAACATGGCCAGCTTACCGGAGAGCTCACTCACTCAGCCTCAACGGCGAAGTACAACGATCGCCGTGGCTAACAAACCTCTTATCAGAGATGCCGTCGCACTGGAAGCCTGAGTGGTTCGTGCGCGCATTAAGAAGAAAAATCCGCAGTCCAAGTAGGCGTGTTACCTCGGGGAGGCCCTAAAATGACGCCACTTATTGCAGTCCTGGGAATTGTCGGTGCGATGCTGATTCTCGTCGGCCTTGTTGGCGGGGGCTTCACTTTTTCCGGCAAGTTCATGCCCCAGGTCGGTATGCCCAAGGTCGGCAACTGGGTCCGGCTGCCGTGTTTCAGCGTAGGTGCTGTTCTGGTTCTGATAGCCGTCGGACTGGGCGTGGTCTACAGCCCGGTCCCGGCGTCGGCCAGTGACAGCAGCGATTCCCCGCGCCCGTCGGCCTCGGCGTCGGCTTCGGTCACGCCGTCCACGTCATCGAGCCCGTCACCGACGGACGCCTCGAACCAGATCGCTACCGGAACTATCGTTGCTCCACAAGGAGACACTGCCCTCTACGTCTTTGACCAACCGTCGCTGAGCTCATCGCACGTGGCAGAGATAGCTGACGGCGCAACTATCGGCATCCTCTGCACCGAAGAGGGCGATGTCGTCACGAATCCAGACAGCGGCCAGAGCAGCAGCTTGTGGGACGGCACAAGCGAGGGCTTCGTCCCTGACGTCTACGTGAACACGGGAACCAATCAGCCCACAATGGGCTCCTGCTGAAAAAACACATGCACATCGGGTGACACTCGCGGTGTCACCCGATGTGCAGTACTGCGGTTGCCGGTTCCCGCCGTCGAGACGGTCCGGGAATATGGCAGTTCTTTGGTGCCGTCATGGCGTCGCAACAGAGTCAGGCCCGAATACTGAAAATCACCGGTATGGGACCAGGCGATTAGCGCTCCAGGATAGCCGATCCTGCGCATCAGCCACTTCCGCGGCGCAGCCAACAAGGTACCCGATGCGATGATTAAAAAGAATAACCCGCCTTCCAGATTGACTTGGTATCTACGCTTCCCGAGATCGCACAGACCGCTAACGCGGTCCTTCCAGATTGGATGTGCGACAAGAACATAAAGGGTAACCCGCAAGGCGTATAGTCGCATCGCATGTCCGCCGACAACGAAACGTCCGCACATCGGCAAAGTCGAATGAGGGCCGCGCACGGGAGTCTTGGCTAAGTTCAGGCTGGGCTCAGGCAGCGTGTGGGCTGTTCGGCTGGTATGAGGCGGGCGCGGTGGCCATGCCCAGCGCCGATGAACGCTGGTCGTTCAAGGTCGATGACGGCAGCGCGCAGATGCTGCGGGAGGTTCTGGCGGGCACCGGCGCGCTGGTGCGCGGACGGCGCCTGTTCCACCACACCTATGCCTAGCGCGACTGGCATCCGATCGGCGCCCCCGTGGTGGTGGTAACCCATCACCCGCCTCACGATGCTGGCAAATGGAAGACCATCACCTTCGCCAAGCATGGGGAGCGGGATCGCCGCCCGGCAGATCGCCGGGGACAAGGACGGCCATCGCCGGCGCCAGCATCGCTGCCCAGGCGCTGGAGCCGGGCCTGATCGATGAGGTGATCATCAGCCTTGCCCCGGTGCTGCTGTAGCAGGGAATCCCCGATTTCGCCGGCCTGGCCCGCGCGCCGCACCGATTCGATGATCCGGTCGTCATCCCAGGCAGTCGCGTCACCCACCTGAAGTACGCCGTACGGCGAACCTGAGCGGTCTCCCTGGCACCCCGGGCCATGCCTCCCGGCTCTGCGGTGTCTTAGGCTCGCGTCATGCCGAGTTCCCCGCCGCGCAGCACGCCGGCCGACCAGGGGGTCGATCCGGCCGCGATCCTCAGCTTCCTGGACGCGGTCGAAGCGCGTCCCGACATCGAGATGCACAGCCTGATGGTGATCAGGCACGGGCGGGTGGTGGCTGAGGGTTGGTGGGCGCCGTACAGCGCCGAGCGGCCGCATTTGCTGTACTCGCTCAGCAAGAGCTTCACCGCCACCGCGGCAGCCTTCGCGCAGACCGAGGGGCTGCTCGATCTGGACGATACGGTCATCTCGCACTTCGCCGAATTCGCCGCGGACATCACCGATCCGCGCAGCCGTTCGATGCAGGTCCGGCACGTCGCCTCCATGGCCTCCGGTCACACCAGGGAAATGCTGGGCGAGGCGCTCGCGCGTGACCCGCACGAGCCGGTCCGCGGGTTCCTGCTGATCCCGCCCGACCGCGAACCCGGCACGGTTTTCGCCTACAGCCAGCCCTGCACCTACACCCTGGCCAGCATCATCCAGCGCAACGCGGGGATGCCGCTGACCCGCTATCTGCGGCCCCGGCTGTTCGACCCGCTCGGCATCGGGCACGTCGGCTGGCAAACTTTCCCGCCGGGGCGGGAGCAAGGCTTCAGCGGCCTGCACGCCCGCACCGAGGACGTCGCCAAGCTGGGGCTGCTGTAT
Source organism: Streptosporangiaceae bacterium (assembly GCA_049284535.1). GTDB lineage: Bacteria > Actinomycetota > Actinomycetes > Streptosporangiales > Streptosporangiaceae > Palsa-504. The sequence goes on along the minus strand of JBAPYC010000138.1, from coordinate 7,077 downwards.
CTGCAGCGCGGCCAGTGGCAAGGAACTCAGCTCATCCCTGCCGAATGGGTAGCCGAGGCGACATCACGCCAGGTCGCCAACCCAGATCAGCCGAACCCTGACTGGCGGCAGGGCTACGGCTTCCAGTTCTGGATGGCCCGGCACGGGTACCGCGGCGACGGGGCCTTCGGGCAGTTCTGCGTGGTCCTGCCCGAGCAGGATGCGGTCGTCGTCACCACCGCCTACACGCTCGACATGCAGGCCGTGCTCGACGCCATGTGGGACCGCCTGCTGCCCGGCTTCGGCCCGGCCGCACCTGGCGACGCGGCCGGGGCCGCGCAGGACAAGCTCAGCGCCCGGCTCGCCGCCCTCGAGCTGCCCGCATGCCCCGGCAAGCTGGCCCCCGCCGACGCAGACCCGTGGACCAGCGGCCCTTTCATCATCAACGCCAGCACGGCCAGCGCCGGGATCGCTGGCACCCCGGTTCAGCTGTCCCTGACCTCGGTCGAGCTAGCGCAGCGGGGCGACGGCTGGCAGCTCAGTCTTATCGAGGCGGCTAACGCGCTGACCGTTCCCGTCGGCGCAGGGGCCTGGGCCGTCTCGGAGCACGCCGACCGGAACGGCGACACTATCCCGGTGGCCGCCTCCTGCGGCTGGCTGGATGACGACACCCTGCGAGCCGAAGTCATCTTCCTGGAGACCCCGCACCGGATGGACATCACCTGCTCGCTGCCCGGGCGCACCGCCGAGGCGGTGTGGCGGCACCCACCGCTGGCCCCGAGCACGCTCCAGCATCTGCATTGCCCCAGCTAGGCGTCTCACCGGGCCCTGCTCGACCTGGGCTCGCCGCCGCGGGTCAGGCGGGCAGGAGTGAGCTGGCCATCGCGTCGGCCAGCCAGCGTTCGTAGGTATCCCATGGCCAGTTCCGGGCGATGATCAGGCGCTCGACGATGTCCGGGGCGGTGAGGGTCCACAAGATGTCGGCGGCGGCTTGCTCGGTGAGCCCGTGACGGAGCCCGAAGCGGCTGGCCAGGTGACGGGCGGTAGCCGCGGTGCCGATGGCGCGCTGGGCCTCGATCTGCGCGGCGAAGTCGGTCAGCGCGGCGTCTCCGGTCGCGGCCTGGGCGAGGATCACGGTGACCAGCCGGTGCGTGCGCTGCGCTATCTCGCGGCCCAGCAGGGCGTACAGGGCCAGCGCCTGCCGCGGGTCCGGCGCGGCGATCATGGCCTGGATTGCGGGACGCTGGGCCATCGGCACCGGCTCGTCGTCGCCTGCCACGGCGACGTCGTAGACCGCCTTCAGCAGCTCCGCCTTGCCGCCGGCCATGTTGTAGACGCTCTGGGTGCTGACCCCGGCCGCAGCGGCGATCTGCGCGATGGTCGTGCCGACGTACCCATGCTCGCTGAACAGCGTGCCGGCCGCATCCAGGATGCGACGGCGGCCCGCAGCGGTCTGCTCGCTGCGCAGGCTGGAACTGTACCGGCGCGGAGACAACCAGCCTCCTTGACATTTAGATGGAACGTGATTCAATCTAATTTGTACTTACTCAATCCTAAAGGGGGAACCGTCATGATGACTCCAGCAGAACGCGCCGCCCGCCAGGTGGAGACCGTCCTGGTGAACCATGATTTCGAGGGTCTGCGGGATCTGCTCACCCCTGGCTTCACCGACCACAGTGCCCCGCCTGGGACACCTCCGGGGCCCGACGGGTACGTCCAGATCATGCGCTACGTCACCGAGACCCTTGGCCTCACCTACCACCTTGACGACGTCATCTCCACCGCAGACCAGGTCGTGCTCCGCGCGACCGCGCACGGGGTGCACAACGTCAGCGCGTTCGGGTTCCCGGCCACCGGGCGGCCGTTTGCGATGTCCACGATGCACTGGTACCGCGCGGACGGCGACCGCCTCGCCGAGCACTGGGGCGTGCTCGACCAGCTCGGCATGCTGGCCCAGGTCGGCGCGCTGCCCGGCGCCCCCGGGCCGTCATAGCAATCACCCGCACCCCCGCCCCGCCCTAAGCTCATCCCATGGCGAAGTACTTCGACATCCATCCGGCCAACCCGCAGCACCGCTCGGTCGCCCAGGTCGCCGACATCGTGCGTGGCGGCGGCGTGATCGCCTACCCGACCGACTCCTGCTACGCGCTCGGGTGCCAGCTCGGCAGCAAGGACGGCATCGCCAGGATCAGGTCGATCCGCGGCTTGGATGACCGGCACCACCTGACGCTGGTGTGCCAGGACTTCGCCCAGCTCGGCCAGTTCGTGTTCGTGCCGAATACGGTGTTCCGGGCCGTCAAGGCGGCGACCCCCGGCAGCTACACGTTCATCCTGCCCGCGACCAGAGAGGTGCCGCGCCGGCTGCAGCACCCCGGCAAGAAGACCGTCGGGGTGCGGATCCCGCGCCACCAGGTGACCCAGGCGCTGCTGGCCGAGCTCGGCGAGCCGCTGGTCTCCAGCACCCTGCTGCTGCCCGATCAGGACGAGCCGATGACGCAGGGATGGGAGATCATGGAGGAGCTCGGCCAGGTCGTGGACGCGGTGATCGACTCCGGGGACTGCGGCACCGAGCCGACGACGGTGATCGACTTCTCCCAGCCCGAGCCGGAGATCGTGCGCTACGGCGCGGGCGACACCTCCGGCTTTGAGTGAGAGACCGGCAGCGTGGCGATATAGGCCGCCGCCCCGCGCCCCGGGCGTCGGCCTGCGATAGCCCCCGGCCGGGCATGGCCGAAGGGGGAGACCCGCGCAGCGGCGCCCTGCTCGGGAACTACCCGCAGGCGTTCTCTCACGTCGGGCTCATCACCGCCGCCTGGCGCCTCGGCCAGGCCGTCCAGTAAACGGGTCTTCGTCATTTACCGATCGGTAGCGGTTCCGTACATTGGCCCTTAGGCGGCGGAGCGGCCGGCCGCCTGAATGCGATAAGGGACAGGTGCGATGACGGACATCCTTTCCATGTATGCCCAGAGCCAGCCGGACAAGCTGGGTGTCATCGACGACAGGCCCGACGGGACCGTCGTCAGCTGGACCTACGCCGAACTCGAGACGCGGGCGAACCGGGTTGCGAACCTGCTGCTCTCGCTGGGAGCCCGGCCCGGGCAAAAGGTCCTGTGGTGCGGGCCGAACTCGCCCGAGGTCGTGGCGGTCATGAACGCCACCCGCAAGACCGGCACGGTCGCCGTGCCGCTGAACTACCGGCTGACCCCGGAGGAGGCGCTCTACGTCATCAACCACAGTGACGCCGAGATCGCCTACGTGGACTATGAGCACGTGCCCCTGTTTGCCGCGCTCCGCGACCAGCTGGAGAAGGTGCGGCACATCATCGCGGTCGGCGGCCCGGCCCCCGACGGGATGCTGTCCGATGCCGACATCGCGGCCGCGTCCGCGGACCCACCCGACGTCGGGGAAGCGGCGGGCACGGGCGGGACGATGATCTACACCTCCGGCACCACCGGCAAGCCGAAGGGCGCGGTCCGGGCCGGCGCCCCGGACGCGGAGGTGTTCGGTGGCCTGCTGAAGCTGCTCGGCTACCGCCCCGACGACATCTACCTCACCTCCGGCCCGCTGTACCACAGCGGTCCGAGCGCGTTCATGGGCGCCGGCTTGCTCCTCGGCCAGACCATCGTCGTGCAGCGCCGGTTCGACGCCGAGGACTGGCTGCGCCTGGTGGACAAGTACAAGGCGACCTCGACGTTCTCCGCGCCCGCGCTGATCCGGATGGTCTGCGCGCTGCCGAAGGAGGTCAAGGACCGCTACGACCGCTCCTCCATGCGGGTCATGGTGGCCAACGCGGCCCCGTGGAGCTTCGCCCTCAAGCAGCAGTACGTGGCGGACTTCCCGCCCAGTTCGCTGTATGAGGTCTACGGGTCGACCGAGCTCGGTGTGGACACGGTGCTGCTGCCGCAGGACCAGATGCGCAAGCCCGGATCGTGCGGCCAGCCGGCCCCGTTCATCGAGATCGCTCTGTTCGACGACGACGGCAACCAGGTCACCGGGACCGGGCCGGACCACCCCGGTGAGGTCTTCGTGCGGTCCAAGATCTCCTTCGACGCCTACTACAAGAACGACGCGAGCTACCAGGCGAACAGCCGCGGCGACTACCACACGGTCGGCGACATCGCCTACTGGGACGACGAGGGCTTCCTGTACATCTGCGACCGCAAGACCGACATGATCATCTCCGGCGGGATGAACATCTACCCGGCCGAGATCGAGGCGGCGCTGGAAACCCATCCCGAGATCTACGACGTCGCGGTGTTCGGGATCCCGTCGGACGAGTGGGGCGAGGTCGTGCACGCGACCGTGGTGCGGGCGCCGGGCTCGGCGCTGACCGGCGAGGAGGTCACCGCGTTCGCGCGCGAGCACCTGGCCAGCTACAAGGTGCCGCGGTCGGTGGACTTCATGGCCGAGCTGCCGCGCACCGGCTCGGGCAAGATCCTCAAGCGCCGGCTCCGGGCGCCCTTCTGGGCCGGCCGGACGGCCCAGGTCGGGTAGCGCGCCGGGTTGGCCTCACGCCGGATAGTGGAAGATCTCCAGGTTCGGCATGCCCCAGCACTGGTAGCCCATGTCGCCCGCCATCAGGCCCAGCCCCTCGGTCTCGATCTCCCCTCCGCCCGCCGGACGGAACGGCTGGTCCTGGCGGCTGAGCGGATTGTCCCTCCCGTACAGGAACGGCGGGAAGACCAGCCCGTCGCGGTGGGCGTCCGCCCGGACCAGCAGCATGGTGCCGCCGACCGCGTCGAGCGGCACCAGGTCGCCCTCGGCGCGGAGCTCGTCCATGTGCAGGCGGCCGTGATCACGCCAGGCGTTGTGGACGATGTCCTTGCCGGTTGCCAGCAGCCGCTCGATGATGTCCGCCGGGTAGCCGATCACGTCCGCGTCGATCCACAGCACCCAGTCCTCGTCGTCCAGCGCCCGGGCCAGCAGGTGGTTCCGGCTCCTGGCGATGGCCGCCCGCCGTTCAACCTGCAGCTCCGGGCTCCATCGCGGCAGATGCGGAGGGATCCGGAAGCCGAAATCCCGCTTCCACACTCCCACCCTCCGGTACCGCCCGGCCAGCCTGGCGGTGTACTGGGTCAGCAGCTGGTAGGTGTCGTCCCGTGAGTCGCCTTCGAGAAATCCCAGCGAGGTCAGCTCCCGCGGGTAGCTGAGCCGCGCCAGCGCCGCGAAGTAGCACTCCAGGACCGGGGCGGCGTCCTTGGCGGGGGTCAGGATGAGGACGTGATCGCGCCGCATCCACACGATGTTAGAGCCTGGCTACGTTAAGCGACCGCACAGTGCCAGAATGACCGGGTGACTTCTGGCCCGGGCCGTGCACCGGTCATCCGGTCACTGCGGATCCGCGGCTCGTTCCGCGGCCTCAGCGGCCACGATCACCACACCCGCGAGTTCGCCCGCCACCTGGCCCACCTCGGCGTCCAGGTGCAGCTGACCGACCTGCCGCAGTGGCATCCGGTGAAGCTGCCACCCGAGGCCAGGGACCCGTGGTTCGAGCGGCTGGAGGACCCAGTCGATGCGGCCATCACGCTCCAGTTCTGCATGCCGCACCAGGTGGTGCCTGAGCCCGGCGGGCTGACGGTGAACTACACGATGTTCGAGGCCTGCCCCGTCCCGGCGGACTGGATTGCCCATAGCCGGCACCACGACCTGGTCGTGGTGCCGACCTGGAGCTGACCGGCCCCGGCGGCCGCCCGGTGGCGAGCTACCGGGTCCGGGTGCTGAACGTCTGCGAGCCGCAGCCGCGCAAGAACCTCATGGGCCTGGTCCGCACCTGGATGACCGCGACGTCCCCCGCGGACGACGCCATCCTCATCGTCAAGCTGACCCTGTCCTCCCGGCGGTCCGCCTCTGACCTGGTCCGCCAGCTCGCCGGTTTGCAGCTGGCGCTCGGCCGTGGCCTTCACGAGGCCGCCCCGATCCTGTTCACCGACCGGCTGCTCGGCGAGGACGAGATGCCCGGGCTTTACACCGCGGCCACGCACTACTGGAGTATGTCCTGCGGCGAGGGCTGGGAGCTGCCGATGACCGAAGCGGCCGCCGCGGGCCTGCGGCTCATTGCGCCCCGGCACTCGGCCTACCTGGCCTACCTCGACGACAGCGTGGCGCAGCTGGTGCCGTCGAGTCCGATGCCGGCCGAGACGTCCGGCGACCCCTGGATCGCGGAGCTGTTCGCCGGCGCCCAGTGGTGGCAGCCGGACGCCGGCGCGGCCGCCCAGGCGCTGCGCAACGCGATCGACGGGCGGGACACCCCGGCGGCCAGTGCCCGTGACCGGCTGGCCGCCTCGTTCACCTGGCCGCACGCGGCCGCTCGCCTGGCCGGGATCCTGGCCGACCTGCACGCCGAGCACGGTGGAATGGCATGCCGATCGAGGTCGATCCCGGCGACATGATCGGCTGGCACATCCTGCGCTACGGCGGCGTGTGGGAGCCGGAGACCTCCTGGTTCTGCCGCGACTGGCTGCGTCCGGGGATGACGTTCGTCGACGCCGGCGCGCACGTGGGCTACTACACCCTCGAGCCGCACCCCATGCTGGGCCAGGTGCTGCGCCGCAACGTCGGCCGGGCGGGACGCGCGAACGTCACGGTCAGCCCCCTGGCGCTGGGACGGGCCGCCGGGACCGCCGGCCTGGTGCTGCACACCGGCGACAATCACGGGGCCAGCTCACTGCGGCCAGATAGCCGCACGGCCCACCTGCCGCGGGCACAGGTCGAGATGACCACCCTCGACGACTACCTGGAACGCGACGGCGTGACAACGGTCGACGTGCTCAAGCTCGACGTCGAGGGGGCCGAACTCGACGTGATCGACGGTGCCCGGCGGACGCTGGCCGCCAGTCCCGGCATCGTGCTCGTGGTGGAGTTCCTGCGCGAGAACGCCCGGCGCTTCGGCCGTGACCTGGAGGCCTTGGAGGCCAGGCTGCGGGACCTCGGCTTTGCGCTGTTCACCTTGACCCAGCACGGGCCGCGCCGTTACGAGCGGGCCCGCACCTGGTCAGGACACCCCCCTCCTGCCTAGGGCCACCCGGCCAGGGCCGCCCGCAGCCGTGCGGGCTGCCGCTCCCAGGCCAGCGCGGCGCCCTGGCCGGCCAGGGCCCGCCC
>JBAPYC010000137.1:0-2543 GCA_049284535.1 Streptosporangiaceae bacterium | reverse complement strand
CCGCCACCCCGCCACCCGCCACGACGTCGGCAAGACCATCAAACGAGAAGAACCCAAGAAGAAACAGCCCATGCAGCAGGGTTAAATAACAAGTTTAGAGGTCGCGCGGATAGGTAGTCGATCAGGGTCGTTTCGCCGGGCGGCCGTGCCACCGGTAGAAGGTCCATGACTGGCGGATCATGCTACGTACGGTGATGATGTCGTCGGCGAGGTCGAAGAAGGCGTCGATGATGTCTACCTTGCGCTCGTAGCAGCGCTGCAGGCGGTTGAAGCCGTTGTGCCAGGAGTTGGTGCGCTCGACGTGCCAGCGCTGCCGGGCCTGGATGGGGGCCTTGTCACCTTTATGGGCGATCTCGCCGGTCATGGCGCGGCCGGCGAGCTCGTCGCGGGTTTTCTGCGAGTCGTACCCGGCGTCCAGGTGGACGGTGATGTCATCGGGCAGCGGGCCGATCTGGGCGAGTTTGTCCAGCGTGGGTGCCAGCAGCGGGGAGTCGTGCCGGTTGGCCGGGGCCAGCACCCGGCCCAGCGGGATGCCGTAGCCCTCCACCAGCAGGGATCGCTTCATGCCCAGCTTGCGGCGGTCTACAGGGCTGGGGCCGGCGCGCTCCCCGCCGCCGGGAGCTTTGGTGATGCAGCCGTCAACGGCGAATTCCTCCAGGATGAGGCCCACCATGCGGTCGTAGGACTCGCGGGCGATCGTGTTCAGTTCCGCGAAGATCCCGGCCTTGATCCACTCGTTGCGGCGTTCGCGGATCGTGGTGGCTCCCGCAGGTGCAGTCGGCGATCGAGGCATAGGAGCAGCCGAACCGCAGGACCTGGATGAGTTCCTCGAAGATGACCCGGTCGCTGACCCTGGGCCGGTGGCAGCCCAGCGGGTGAGCGGGGTCATAGACAGGGCGGTCAGGAAGCAGCGCGGCGAACTGGTCCCAGAGGGGTTCCAGCAGCCATGATGGGATGGCGGGCACAGGGTCCCCGGTGATTACGAAGCGTAGAGAACTCCGATCATCGCGGAACCTGTGCCTGCCTCATCTCAGGACACGCCGACTCCCTCGAATCACGCCAAGCCGCGAGCCCGAATTTACGGCAAATGCCCGAGGGGCGTCCGGGCCGAACTGGCCGGCGGTGGGAGCTGCGCGAGGGATCGCGCTGGGCTGCGGGTACGCTCTGCATCGTGGGCTACGTCTACTTCAAGCCTCCTCGCACCGTCTGAGGCGGTGCGCGGTACCGGGCGGCTGTGTGCTGTCCGGTGCTGTGACGTGAGCTCCTGAGCGGGTTCTGGCGTCTGGGCGTGCCGCCGTCGGTCAGTCATCCTTCCGACCGGACGGGACCATCCCAGTGGATCCACGCGATCACGCCTGCCTCGACGACACTCTCTCACCCGCTGTGCGGTTCCGCGCGCTCGCCGCGGTCGCCGCGTACCTGCGCTGCCCGGTCTGCGCCGGCGGGCTCCGCCTAAGCGGCGCCCGGCTGGCCTGCGGCCGTAACCACAGCTTCGACATCGCACGGCACGGATACGTCAACCTCACCGCCGGCCGGGCGGGACCCGGTACCGGCGACACCGCTGCCATGGTCGCGGCACGCGCCACCTTCCTCAGCCGAGGTCACTACCGGCCGCTCGCCGAGGCTCTGCGCGCCCTCGCGGTCCAGCACGATCCGAGCGCGCCCGGCCTGGTAGCCGACCTGGCCGCCGGGACCGGCCACTATCTGTCCGGCGTCCTTAAGGCCCTGCCGCACCGGCACGGCGTGTGCCTAGACCTGTCACTCCCGGCGTTGCGCCGCGCCGTACGATCGCATCCGCGGGCGGCGGCCGTGGGCGCGGACATCTGGCAACCCCTTCCGCTCGCGGCCCGGTCGGTGGCCCTGGCACTGAGCATCTTCGGGCCGCGCAACGCCGCGGAGACCGGCCGCGTCCTCGGGCCAGGCGGGGCGCTGATCATGGCCGTGCCCGGCCCTGCCCACCTGGAGGAACTCCGGCGGCCGCTCGCCATCATCGGCATCGACAAGCAAAAGCTCCGGCGGATCGCCGACGCCTACCGTGACTACGCCCTGTCTGGCCTCACCATCGTGAACTATCAGTTGAGCATGAATCACGCCGACCTCGCCGCGCTGGTGACGATGGGGCCCAGCGCCCGGCACATCTCGCCGGAGTCGCTGGCCACGCGCATCCGCGCGCTGCCCAGCCCGGTCGCGGTGACAGTAGACGTGCAGTTGAGGGTCTTCCAGCGCCGTGAACATCATGCGCAACCCTGAGAGCAACGAGTTCTGCACAAGAAAGACGTCATCGACGCCTTCTCCGACCTCGCCGACGCCATCATCACCGTATGTAGCATGATCCGCCAGTCATGGACCTTCTACCGGTGGCACGGCCGCCCGGCGAAACGACCCTGATCGACTACCTATCCGCGCGGTCTCTTAACTTGTTATTTAACCTCTGCTGTCCTGGCTGGCTTGTTCTGCCGCTGTTGTCCGGCGTGTCGCTGGGATAGCAGACGGCCACCGCGTCATCATCTTCGGGTTCCTCTCACAGAACTTGAAGACAAAGG
>JBAPYC010000136.1:0-5954 GCA_049284535.1 Streptosporangiaceae bacterium | reverse complement strand
GTCATCGTCGACGGCCGGCCGGTGCGCTCGTGCCTGATGCTAGCGGTCCAGGCCGCCGGCAGCGAGGTAACGACGATTGAGGGACTGGCCCCTGACGGCGGCCTGAGCACGCTGCAGCAGGCGATGTGGGATTCGCACAGTTTCCAGTGCGGTTTCTGCACCCCCGGGTTCGTCATGCAGGCCGCCGCGCTGCTCAGCAGCCACCCCGACGCCGGTGAGCAGCAGATCCGCGAAGCGCTATCCGGCAACATCTGCCGGTGCACTGGCTACCAGAGCATTATCGATGGCGTCCTGCTGGCCGCCGAGCGCAACCATGAGCGCTGAGGCAGGGAGACAATGACAGCAATTGCGGCTGAGCGCTACACCGGCGCCAGCATCAAGCGTTCGGAAGACCCGCGCATCCTTACCGGCGCTGGCCGGTATGTCGACGACATCAAACTGCCCGGGATGCTGCACGCTGCGTTCGTGCGCTCGCCGATGGCTCACGCTCAGGTGCTGTCGGTTGATGTCTCGGCGGCCCGGGCGCTGCCCGGAGTGGTCGCGGTGCTTACCGGAGCCGATCTGGAGGCAATGACGGTCCCGGCGCCGGATCCGCTGCTGGCTATGTTCAGTGCCGGGGGGCCCACCCCGGAGTTCACCCTGCTCGCGACGGACAAGGTCCGCTTTATGGGCGACCCTGTGGCGGTTGTCGTCGCCGAGAGCCGTTACCTCGCCGAGGATGGCTGCGAGCTGGTGGAGGTCGAGTATGACGACCTGCCTCCGGTGGTGGATGCCGCCTTCGCGCTCGACCCGAGCAGCCCGCCGCTTTTCACGAATCTGGGCGACAACATCGCCCGCCCGCACTCGCGCCACGAGTTCGGCGACGTCTGGCGCACGTTCGCCAGTGCTGATCGCGTGATCGACTTCCACATCGACGTGCACCGGCACCAGAACGTGCCCATGGAGGGACGCGCCTGCGTCGCGAGCTGGGACGCAGGCGAAGGTGTCATGACGGTCCACGCGGCCACGCAGAGCGTGCACATCACCAGGGCTGGTGTCGCCGCGCGGCTAGATATCGAGGGCGACAGGGTGCATGTCCTGGCCGGGGATATTGGCGGCTCGTTCGGCCTGAAGATCGGCGCGTCACGCGAAGAGCTGGCCGTTGCCGCCGCCTCACGTCATCTTGGCCGGCCGGTCAAGTGGGTCGAGGACCGCGGCGAGAACCTCATGGCGTCGGGACAGGCGCGGGAGGAGAGCTTTGACGTCCGGGCCGCGGTCAGCTACGACGGCGACCTGCTCGGGCTGGACGTGAAGATGGTCATTGATACAGGTGCGTACCCGGGTATGGGCACGATGGTCCCGGACATCATGGAAGCGATGCTGCCCGGTCCGTACAAGCTCGCGGCCCTGGGTTTCGAGTCAACTGCGGCGATCACGAACAAGGCGTCCTATGTCGCCTACCGCGGGCCGTGGGCCTCCGAGACGTTCGTGCGGGAACGCGTCCTGAACCTCATCGCGAAAGATCTCGGCCTTGATCCAGTCGAGATCCGGCGGCGCAACATCGCTGCACGCACCGATCCGCCGGCCTCGATGATTACCGGCCGTCCGCTCGTGGGACTCACGGCCGGCGAGTCCCTGGCGCGGGTTGCCCAGATGGTGGACTTCCCCGCGTTCCGCCGCCGCCAGGCCGAGGCGCGTGCCCAGGGCCGCTACCTCGGCATTGGGGTGGCCACGTTCATCGAAGCCGCTCCGGGCCCGCGGGGGCCCGACGGCGCTCTGGGCAGTGAATCCATGCGCCTCCGGCTTGAAGAAGACGGCATCGTCGCGCTGTTCACCGGCCAGATGCCGCACGGCCAGAGCCACCAGACGACCCTGGCCCAGATCGCCGCCGACGAGTTCGGCGTGCCGTTCGAGCAGGTCCGCGTCGTCGTCGGCGACAGCGCCGTCGTCCCGTTCGGTCTGACTGGGGGCAGCCGGTCGGCCACCATGACCGGAGGCGTGGCGCTGCATGGTGCCCGCCAGCTCAAGGACAAGGTGCTCGATTTCGCTGCTCATCTCATGGAGGTCAGCGCGAAAGACCTGCTTATCAGCGACGGCAATGTCTGGGTCCGTGGCGACCCCGCGAGCGCGATCGCCGTAACCGAGGTCGCGCGGCGCGCGGCATCAGGACAATTCGGTGCCGACGTGGACGTTGCACTCGAGGTCGAGGCCACATACGACGGCGGCGAAGGCGGCTGGTCCGGCGGCACTCATTGCGCGATTGTGGACGTCGATGCCGAGACCGGCATCGTGAAGGTAGAGCGGTATGTCGCCGCCGAAGACTGCGGCGCCCTTATCAATCCCGCCGTCGTCGAGGGCCAGATCCGGGGCGGTATCGCGCAGGGCATCGGCGCGGTGCTGCTCGAACGGTCGGCGTACGCCGAGGATGGCAGCTACCAGTCAGCCACGTTTATGGACTACCTGATGCCGACCGCCTGTGACGTGCCCCGCATCGAGATCGAGCACCTCGAGACCGTGCCGCTCGACGCTGACGTCAACTTCCGCGGTGTGGGCGAAGGCGGCATGATCGTGGCACCGCCGACCGTAGTAAACGCGATCGAGGACGCACTTTCACCCTTCGGCGTACGGATCTACGAGCAGTACCTGCCTCCGGCCCGGATCCTGGAACTCATCGCCGCAGCGGATCAGGGCGAGTAAGTACCCGGCGAGCCATTTCGCGTTCTTCGGCAGCCAGAGATAACAGGCACCATGATGGCCCGCGGGGGCGCCCTCCTCACTGCGAAACGCGAGCGGAGATGATCCAGGCGCTGGAGTCAAAGTACACGCCGCGGCCGGTGTCGTGCTCGGCGATGACGGTCTCCAGCCGCTTTCGGGCCTGCTCCGCGGGCTCCGGGTCCAGGTGGGCCAGGATGTCCGCGGGATCGCGCAACCCGAGGACGAAATCCAGCGCGAACCCCTGGTCGGGGCCGTAGTAGACGGGCTCGTGCACGTCGGTGAAGCCGATGTCGGTGAAACCCGCGGCGGTGAGGATGCCCTCGGCCAGGGCGGTGTTGCCGAGCGAGAACGGGTCCGGGCCGCTGGCCGCCGAATCGGTCACCGGGGCGCCCGCGGCCAGGGCCTGGCGGACCGCGGTGGACCACTCGTTGCGTTCGTGGTCCTGCCAGACCAGCAGTACCAGGCGGCCGCCTGGGCGCAGCGCGGCCCGGATGTTGGCGAACGCGGCCATCGGGTCGGCGAAAAACATCACCCCGAACCGGCTGATGCCCAGGTCGAATCGCTCCGCCGGGAACCGGCAGACCTGCGCGTCGGCCTGCTCGAAGCCGACGTTGCGCAGTCCTTCCTCGGCGCTGAGCCGGCGGGCCAGCGCGAGCGCCTCCGCCGACAGGTCCACGCCCAGGGCACTGCCGGACACGGCGGCGCGAGCCGCCTCGCGCGTGGACTGCCCGGCGCCGCAGCCGATGTCGAGCACATGATCGCCGGGTCCGACCGCGGCGGCTGCGCGGAACAGCTCGTTGTGCGGAGCTATCTCCTCGTCAAACGCGGCGGCATGGCGGACCCGGTGCTGGCCGGCCTGCTGGCCGGCGTTGACCCATTCCTGCTCTGACGTCATCTCCGCGATCTGCCCCGGCCATGAGGCCGCAATCCTGGCGGCCATGCTCGCCTGGACGGCACGACCTACCCCGCAGCTGGTTCGCGGTCACGGCCGAGCTGCCTGCTGAGCACGACCTTGCCCATGGCCGTACGGCCGGCGATCGCCTGCAGGGCGCCCCGGGCATCGGCGAACGGGTATGCCTGCACGGGGAGATCCGGGAGATCCGCGGCGCGCCGCAGCTCGGTGGCCTGCGCCCACAGCTCAGCCACGGCCTCCGGATGCTGGTCGAAGAATTCCCGGCAGGCCGCCCCGAGCACGCCGGTGTTGCCCAGCAGCAGCCGGTTCACCTTCACCACGGGAATCTCGCCTTCGGTGAACCCGACCACGAGCAGGCGCCCCTCCGGGCCGAGCGAGCGCAGGCTGTCGGTTATCCGCTCACCGCCAACCGGGTCCAGGACGATGTCGGCCGGCCGCTCACCGAGCAGCTCGCGGACCGCGGCGAGCCATCCCTGGCTCAGCACGGCGTGGTGCGCGCCGCAGCGCAGCGCGAACTCCCGCTTGGCCTCGTCGCTGACCACCGCCACCGTGCGCAGCCCCAGCGCCCGCCCCAGCTGAATGGACGCGGTTCCAACCCCGCCGGCGGCCCCGTGCACCAGCAGGGTCTCACCAGCCTGGGCCCGGGCCCGCCGGACCAGCGCGAACAGGGCGGTCAGGTCGTTCAGCGGGGCCGCGGCGCCAGCCTCGAAGCTCACCTGACCGGGCAGCGGCAGCACCCGGTCGGCCGGCGCACTGATGACCTCCTGCCAGCAGCCGTAGGGCAGCAGCACCGCCACCCGCTGGCCCGGCGTGAAGCCGAGGCCGGGCGCGGCCGACCGGACGACGCCGGCCGCATCCATGCCCGGCGTGTAGGGCAGCTCCACCTTCATCTGGTACGCGCCCCTGGTCTGCAGCAGGTCCGCGAACGACACCCCGGCCGCGGCGACGTCGATGACCACCCCGCCGTCCCCGTCCTGCGGCTCGGGCACCTCGGCCCACCGCAGGCCGTCCGGCCCGGTAAAGGTCGTGATCTGATGGGCGTGCACCGGCTGCCTCCTGTGCCTGGGTCTACCGGCCGGCCGGACCGGATGCGGTCGGGTGCGGCCGGGTGCTGTCGCCGGTGCGCAGCCAGGTCGGGACCATCTCCCCCGGCTCGCGGTCACCGGTCCCGCCGATCTGCGCCAGGGCCCGGCGCACCACCCGGCGGGCAATGTCCTCAACCGGGATGACCACGCTGGTCAGCGTCGGATACAGCAGCTCGCCGCCGATGCTCCCGTCAAAACCGGTGACCGCGAGATCCTCGCCGACGCGCAGCCCCAGCTCGGCCGCGACGCCGTAGACGATGATGGCAAGCTTGTCGCTGCCGGTCAGCACCGCATCGGGCCGGGCCGAGGCGAAGAAAGAGCGGATCTGGTCCCGGGCCCGGCTGTCATGGCCGACCCGGAGCACACCCGCGCCGTCGCCGGGGATACCGCAGCGGGCCAGCCCGGCCCGGAACCCCGCCTCACGATCGTCGTCCCAGTAGGTGTCCGGCCCGTACCCGATGTAGCCCGGCCGGGTGTAGCCGCGGTCGGTCACGTGCCGGACCGTCTCGGCCAGGGCCGCAATGTTGTCAAAGTCGGTCCACGCCTGCGGCAGGCCGCGGCGGGTGATGCCGAAGCAGGCGAACGGCATCCCGAGCTCGTGCACCAGCCGGACCCGCTGGTCGTCGCGATCCAGATCGGAGAGCACGAAGGCATCTACGATGTTGCCGGCCGTCAGGGCCCGGATGTCCTCGCTGGGGTCATCCTGCTGGGCGACGACCAGCACCCGGTAGTGCTGCCCGGCCGCCGTGGTCAGCAGCGTCTGCAGGAACTGCATCATGATCAGGTTGGTCGGCTCCAGCTGGACCGGGGGCATCAGGTAGGCCAGCTGCATCGTCTTGCGCGACCGCAGGCTCCGGGCACCGTGATTCGGCTTGTAGCCGAGCTGGTCGACCATGTCGAGCACGCGGGCCCGCGCGGCCTCGCCCACCCGGCCGCTCCCGTTCAGCACGTTCGATACCGTCGATTTGCCGACACCGGCGGCACGCGCCACGTCCATGAGGGTGACGTCGCGTTCCCCCGCGTCCGCTCTCCAGCGCTCTGGCGATCCCACCGGCTCTCCGTCCGCAAAGCCAGGAATTTCCTCTGCTGACATTGTGCGTTAACAAGCCCTTGACATCAGCCGCGGGCGGCAGTCTCATAACTGATGGAAGCTTCCATCAAGCCTACCGGTCGGGGTGGCCACGCTCCCCATCGGCCCGGACGGCCGGGTCAGCGTGTTCAACGGCCTGATCGACGGCCTGAACAGCCACACCCCCTATCCG
>JBAPYC010000135.1:0-3922 GCA_049284535.1 Streptosporangiaceae bacterium | reverse complement strand
GGCCAGGGCGAGGCGCTGCTGTTCTGGGTCCGCGGCTGACCTGTGCCACAGGACCAGGCTTCGTCGGCGGGCTCGGGCACGGAGCTCGACCGGGCCCGCAGCGGCGACCACCGCGCCCTGGCCCGGCTGCTCTCGCTGGTCGAGGATGACTCACCGCGAGTCCGCACCGTTATAAAGGATCTGCTGCCCAGCACCGGCCAGGCCCGGATCATCGGCCTCACCGGCGCGCCCGGGGTAGGCAAGTCCACCGTGACCGGCGCGCTGGTGGGCGCGTACCGCGCGGCCGGGGCGAAGGTGGCCGTGCTCGCGATCGACCCGACGTCGCCGTACACCGGGGGCGCGCTGCTCGGCGACCGGATCCGGATGCAGGAGCACGCCACCGACGAGGCGGTGTTCATCCGGTCGATGGCCAGCCGCGGCCACCTCGGCGGGCTGGCCGCCTCGACCCCCCAGGCCATCCGGGTGCTGGACGCGGCCGGGTTCGACCCGATCATCATCGAGACGGTCGGCGTGGGCCAGGCCGAGGTGGCCGTCGCCTCGCTGGCCGATTCCGTGGTGGTGCTGCTCGCGCCGGGCATGGGCGACGCGGTCCAGGCGGCCAAGGCCGGCATCCTGGAGGTGGCCGACCTGTTCGTGGTGAACAAGGCCGACAAGCCCGATACCCAGCAGGTGGTCCGCGATCTGCGCAACATGATCGCGCTGGCCGACCGGTCCGAGGGGGACTGGAAGCCGCCCATCGTGACCACCGTGGGGGTCAAGCGGGAAGGCATCGAGGAGCTGGTGAGCCGGCTGGACGGCCACTGGTCCTGGCTGGGCGACACCGGGGAGCTCAAGCGGCGCCGGCAGGCCCGGGCCCGCGAGGAGCTCACCGCGCTGGCCTTCGCCGCACTGCGCGGCCGGCTGGACTCCAGCCAGCTGGACGAGCTGGCCAGTCAGGTCGCCGAGGGCACCCTGGACCCGTTCGCGGCGGCCAGCGAGCTGCTCGCCCAGTCACAAGGCTGAGTCGCAAGTCCTAAGGCGCCGGCTGCCGTCGTTGCGCCGATTGCCCGCCTGCGCCGGCGTTCTGGCCTCTACCGGCTGCCGTCACGAGTGGTTAGGGTGGATATACGGCGGCCGCGGACGTGACCGGCGGGGGCGAGGTGGGAGCGTGCAGGACCGGCAGATGCCGCTGGATCCGTTCGTGGGCCGGGCCACAGAGCTGGCGCGCGTGGCGGAGGTCATCGCCCGGGTCGCATCCGGGCAGCCCTGGCTCGTGGCTATCGAGGGCGATCCCGGGATGGGGAAGACAACCCTGGCGCGGCACTGCCTGGCCGAAGCCCCTGGCCTGACCGTGCTGTCGGCCCGGGCCAGCCAGGGCGAGACCGACCTGGACTTCGGGATCGCCGATCAGCTCTTCCGGGCGGCTGGCGACAACTCCGGGGTGCTCTTGCTCCCCGGCGGCGGCGATGCTCCGGCCTCGTCGTTCACTGTGGGCGCGCGGCTCCTGGAGCTCGTAGGGGACTTGCAGGCCACCTCGCCGGTGGCCATCTTCATCGACGACCTGCAGTGGGCCGACCGCAGGTCGGTCGAGGCCCTGACGTTCATGTTGCGGCGGCTCTCGGTGGACCCGGTCCTCGCCCTGGTGACCTACCGCGGTGGCGCCCCCCTGGACCAGGCGGCGCAGCGGATGCTGGCCAGCCTGCAGGACCGGCTGCAGATCGCGCTGGGCGGTCTGCAGCCTCACGAGGTCGCGGCGCTGGCGGCCGCGCTCGCCCCGGGGGCGCTGGACGAGTCGGCCGTCCACTCTCTCCACGACCGCACCCTTGGCCACCCGCTGTACCTGCGGACCATCCTGAGCGAGGGTTTCGACTTCGACCCGCGGACGGCCGGGAGGGTGCCCTTGCCGCGGTCGCTGGCCGCCGCCATCGGTGATCATCTGAGCAGCCTCACCCCGCCGGCCCGGGCGGTGCTGGAAATGCTCGCGGTCCTGAACCTGCGCCTGCCCCTAGCCCAGCTGGGCGAAGCGGCCGGGATCGGCTCGCCCAGCGAGGCCCTGGAACCGGCCGTGGCCTCCGGCCTGGTGGACTGGTGGCCGGAAGAGCCAACGTGCCCGGTAGCCATCCACCATCCGCTCGTCCGTGATGCCGTGTACGCCGGCATCACGCCCACCCGGCGGCGTGAGCTGCATGCTCGGGCCGCCGGCATGGTCAGCGAGCCAGCGTCCTGGGAGCACCGGGTCGCTGCCCTGGAGTACCCCGACGAGGGCCTCGCTGCCCAGCTGGAGCACGAGGCCGGCCGCGAGGCGGACCGTGGGCACCTGGCGCTGGCCGCCACCCATCTGCGGTGGGCTTCGGACGTCTCCCCGGACCGGGCCAACCGGGAGCGCCGGCTGCTGACCGCCGCGCTGCACCTCATGCTGGCCGAGGAGTCCCGGGGCCTGGGGCTGCGCGAGGCGGTCGAGGCGACGAGCCCGTCGCCGCTGCGCAGCTGCGTGCTGGGCGCGATCGCCTTCTCCAGCGGCCGGCTCACCGCGGCCGAGATCCTGTTCCGCGAGGCGCTGGATCAGGCCGGCACCGACCCCGGAAACCGTACCCTGAGCGCGATAATCGCCAACCGGCTGTCGGGTACCTACACGCTGCTCGGCGAGGGAGAACTGGTGCAGCTCTATGGCCGCCAGGCCCTGGACACCGGGACGCTGGACGCGGCCGCGGCCAGCCAGACCCATACCCTCGTCGCCGTCGGTGCCTGCCAGCTAGCCGGCCCGCGTGAGGCCCTGGCCGAGCTGGCTTACCTGGATCCAGATCCGGCACGCGTCGAAGGGGTGGACGTCGACGCCTTGTCTTTCCGCGGCGTCTTCCACCTGCTCGAGGGGGACCTGGGCCAGGCCATCCGGGACCTGTCCGCCAGCCTGGCGCTGGTGCGGCGGGGCGCCACCTTGACCCTGGGCTTGCGCGCCTATTTCTATCTGGCGCTGGCCCAGTACCTGGCGGGTGAGTGGGACGACGTGCTGCTGACGGCCGAGCAGGGGTTCTCGGCGGTGTCCATTCACTCCCGCCGGTATGAGTTCCCGCTGCTGTATCTGAGCGCGACCTGCGTGCCAGCTGGCCGCGGCGCGACGGCCGAGGCCGAGGAGCACGCCCGGCAAGCCGAAGAGGCGGCGGCCAGCCTGGACTTCGGGCAGGAAAAGGTGTACGCCGCCATGGCGAGGGCGCTGGTCTTCCAGGCGTGCGGTGACTACCTGGGTATGGCGGACGCGTTCGGTTACTGGCGAGAGCACCCGGTGCTCGACGGCCGCAGCCGTGCCTACGCGGTCCTGTGGCGGCCGCTGATGGTGGAGGGCTTGCTCGGCTCGGGCCAGCTGGAGCAGGGCGCCGCCGCCCTGGCTCGGCTGCGAGCCGAGTGCGGCCAGGTCGCTTACCTGCAGCCGGCGCTGGCCTGGCTGGATGGATGGCTGGCCGAGCAGCAGGGCGACCTGGATGAGGCGCGGCGGATCTACCAGCTCGGCGAGGACACCGCCAGCAAGGACAGCCCGGTGTACACGGCCCGGCTGCTGCTCGCGCACGGCCGCCTGCTGCGGCGCACGGGTCATCGCCGGGAAGCGGTCGAGCGCCTGCGGCGGGCCCATGAGATGTACCTGGCCCTGCGGGCCGCGCCCTTCATCGCCCGCGCCGAAGAGGAGCTGGCGGCGTGCCATCTGCCCGGTGACCCGGCCATGAAGATGAGTAACCAGTCCGTCCTGGCGCTGACCAGCCGGGAGACCGAAGTGGCCCACCTGATCGGGAAGGGGCTGTCCAATCCTGAGGTTGCGGCCGAGCTGTACATCAGCCGCAAGGCGGTGGAGTACCACCTGGGCAATATCTACGCCAAGTGCGGTCTGCGCGGCCGCCAGCAGCTGCGCCGGTTCGTCGAGCAGTGGCATCAGCCGGCCCCGGCCTAGCCCCGC
>JBAPYC010000134.1:0-9199 GCA_049284535.1 Streptosporangiaceae bacterium | reverse complement strand
CGATCAGCCGGGCCGCCGGCTGGCGGGTTGGCCCGCTCGGCACCCGGGCAAAGGGACCAGTGCCGGGCTGCCGGCGATCGAGCTGGTCAGGATCGGGCTGCCCGCGGCCGGGAAGGCCCGGCCCTGGCGCCCCAGAACCAGGTGCGGCAGAACCAGTTGCCCCGGAGCCCGAGGGCTGGGGATAGGACGGCGCAGGTCCTGCGGGCCCGGCCCCCGAGGGGACAGGTCCCTGACCTGACGGTCCGGGGCCGGCCGGCGGTCCGGCGTGTGTCCCGGAGACCCGCGGGGTGAAACCGGCGCCCTGCGGCCCATATCCTGCGAAAACCGATGGTGACAGCGAACCGCGCGCATGGCGGGGACCGCCGGCTGGTCCGTCCGCGCCGGCCCGCCGCCCGGGCAGGCCCGCGGCGGAGTCGCGAACATCTGTCACACCAGCGAAGCTTAGTCGCCGGTGATCAACCGCTTGTGGAAACGCATAAAAAATAGGACATGCGGTCACTAGTGACGCGCGCGTCCATAAGTGTCTGCCGCATTGCCCGCCGCTCGGTGGCCCCAGGCCCCGGGTGGCCGCCTCTTGTTACTAGCGGGTAGCATAGGAACCGGAACACGTGCTGGCGACATGGCGGAGCAGCGGATGAGTCACTACAAGAGCAACCTGCGGGACATCGAGTTCAACCTGTTCGAGGTGCTGCGGCGCCAGGACGTGCTCGGTCAGCCCCCATTCGCGGAACTGGACACCGAGACCGCCCGCGGCATCCTGAGCGAGCTCGAGCGGCTGGCCACCGGGCCGCTGGCCGAGTCGTTCGTGGACGCCGACCGCAACCCGCCGGTGTTCGACCCGGCCACCCACTCGGTGCACATCCCGGATTCCCTGCGTAAGTCCTATCGCGCCTTCATGGACGCGGAATGGTTCCGGCTGGCGCTCCCGGCCGAACTCGGCGGCACCAACGCCCCCCGCTCGCTCAACTGGGCGATGGCCGAGATGATCCTCGGCTCCAACCCGTCGGTCTGGATGTACTCCAGCGGTCACACCATGGCCCGGGTGCTGTGGGACCTCGGCACGGATGAGCAGAAGCAGTTTGCCGAGCAGGCCATCGAGGCCGAGTGGGGCTCCACCATGGTGCTGACCGAACCCGACGCGGGTTCTGACGTCGGCGCCGGACGGACCCGGGCCATCGCTCAGCCTGACGGCACCTGGCACATCGAGGGCGTCAAGCGCTTCATCACCAGCGCCGAGCACGACCTGACCGACAACATCTTCCACCTGGTGCTGGCCCGCCCCGAGGGCGCTGGCCCGGGCACCAAGGGGCTGTCCATGTTCCTCGTGCCCAAGTTCCTCACCAACCCCGACGGCAGCCTGGGCGAGCGCAACGGCGTCATGGTTACCAACGTCGAGCACAAGATGGGCCTGAAGGCCTCCACCACCTGCGAGGTGACTTTCGGCGCGGCCGGACCGGAGGGCCGCCCGGCGGTAGGCACCCTGGTCGGCGGCGTGCACGACGGCATCCGGCAGATGTTCAAGGTCATC
Source organism: Streptosporangiaceae bacterium (assembly GCA_049284535.1). GTDB lineage: Bacteria > Actinomycetota > Actinomycetes > Streptosporangiales > Streptosporangiaceae > Palsa-504. The sequence goes on along the minus strand of JBAPYC010000134.1, from coordinate 7,671 downwards.
GAGGACGCCCGGATGATGGTCGGGACCAAGGCCATCGCCACCTTGTCCACCGGGTACCTGAACGCGCTGGACTTCGCCAAGACCCGGGTCCAGGGCGCGGACCTGACCAAGGTGACCGACAAGACCGCGCCGCGGGTGACGATCATCCACCATCCCGACGTGCGGCGCATGCTGATGCTGCAGAAGGCCTACGCCGAGGGCATGCGCGCGCTGGTCCTGTACACCGCCTCGCTGCAGGACAAGATCCAGCTGGCCACGGCCGAAGGCCGCACTGATGAAGCCACGGCCGCCCTGAACGACCTGCTGCTGCCGGTGGTCAAGGGCGTCGGCTCGGAGCGCTCGTACGAGATGCTCACGCTGGCCCTGCAGACCCTCGGCGGATCCGGGTTCCTGCAGGACTACCCGATCGAGCAGTACATCAGGGACGCCAAGATCGACAGCCTGTACGAGGGCACGACCGGTATCCAGAGCCAGGACCTGTTCTTCCGCAAGATCGTCCGGGACAACGGGCAGGCGTTCGGGGCGCTGCTGGGCCAGATCAAGGAGTTCGCTGCGGCCGAGGGCGGCAACGGGCGGCTCAAGGCCGAACGGGCTGCGCTGGCCGAAGCCGCTGGGCACGTGGAAGCCATGACCACGGCCATGGTTGGCGCGCTGATGGCCTCGGTCGAGCAGCCGGACGAGATCTACAAGGTGGGGCTCAACGCCACGCGGCTGCTGATGGCCCTGGGCGACCTGGTCATCGGCTGGCTGCTGGCCACCCACGCGGAGATCGCGCTGCGCCGCCTGGATGAGATAGCCACGGACTCGCCCGACCACGACTTCTACGCGGGCAAGGTCGGCGCAGCCCGGTTCTTCGCCGCGACCGTGCTGCCCCGGCTGGCCGCCGAGCGCAAGATCGCCGAGGAGATCTCGCTGGACCTGATGGAACTGCCCGAGGGCGCCTTCTAGCTCCAGGCCAGCATCCGGAGCGGGTCCTCGAGCATCGCGCCCACGTCGCGCAGCACGGCCGAGCCGAGCTCGCCGTCCACGATGCGGTGGTCGAAGGACAGCGACAAGGTGCAGGCCTTCCGCACCGCCAGCTGCCCGTCGACCACCCACGGCGTGTCCTTGACCTGCCCGAAGGCCAGGATGGCGCTCTCACCCGGGGTGAGGATCGGGGTCCCGGCGTCCACCCCGAACACCCCGACGTTGGTGATCGTGATCGTGCCGCCGGCCAGGTCGGCCGGGGTGGCCTTGCCCGCCCGGGCCGTCTCGGTCAGGTCCTGCAGCCCGCGGGCCAGCGCGGGCAGCGTCAGCGAACCGGCGTCTTTGAGGCTCGGCACGATCAGGCCGCGGTCCGCGGCCACCGCGATGCCCAGGTTCACGTAGTGCTTGACCACGACCTCCCCGGCCTGCTCATCCCACGAGGAGTTGATCAGCGGGTGCCGGGCCGCGGCGACCAGCAGCGCGCGGGCCACGAACAGCAGGGGTGAGGGGCGCAGCCCGGCGAACTCGGGCAGGTCCCGTACCCGCCGCACCGCAGCCATGGTCTCGGTGACGTCGACCTGCAGGAACTCCGTGACGTGCGGCGCGGTGAAGGCGCTGGACACCATGGCGGCGGCCATGTGCTTGCGCACGCCCCGGATCGCGATGCGCTCCTCGCCGCCCGGGCGGGCGGCCGCGGGCGCGATGCCCGTCCGCACCCCGTTGCCGGGAAGATCTGAGGCCGAACGGGCTGGGTTACCCGTGACCGCGCGCTGCACGTCCTCGCGGGTAATGGAGCCCTCCGGGCCACTTCCGGCCAGCTCGGCGAGGCTGATACCCAGATCCTTGGCCAGCTTGCGAACCGGCGGCTTGGCCAGCGGCCTGGTCCCAGGAGCGACCGCCTGCGCCGCCCCGGCCGGAACCTGAGGCGGCTCGACCGGAACCTCGGGCACGGCGGGCACCTCGGCCGTCTCCGGCCGCGCGGCTACGGCCGCAGGCGGGGCGTCCGGTGAAGCCGCCGTTACCGCCGCTGCCGTCCGGCGCGCGCGGCGGGTGGTGGCGGCAGTCTTGACGCCGTAGCCGACCAGCACCGCATGCCGCTCCGGCTCAGCGGCCCCAGGTACGGCAGGCGTGGCCTCCTGGCCCGGCGCGCTGACCTGAGCTGGTGCGCCGGCCTGGCCTGCGCTGGCCTGGGCCGCAGCCGCGGACGCGCTGCTGGCGCTGTCAACGGCGCCGACGTCGATCGCGATGATTGGCGCGCCGACGTCGACCGTCTGGCCTTCGGCGACCAGCAGCCGGGCCACGGTCCCGTCCCAGGGCGATGGCAGCTCGACCACGGCCTTGGCCGTCTCGATCTCCACGATGATCTGGCCGTCCTCGACCACATCGCCCGGCTTGACGTGCCAGGACACGATCTCGGCCTCGGTCAGGCCCTCGCCGGCGTCGGGCAGCCTGAACTCCCTGAGCTCGCTCATGTTCCTCCCGCCCCTCAGTAGCCGAACGTGCGGTCGACGGTGTCCAGGATCCGGTCCAGGTCGGGCAGGTAGTGCTCCTCGAGCCGGGACGGCGGATATGGGGTGGCGAAGCCGCCGACACGGAGCACCGGCGCCTCCAGATGGTAGAAGCACTTCTCCGTGACGCGCGCGGCGATCTCGGCGCCGAGCCCGGCGAACACCGGCGCCTCGTGCGCGACCACGCAGCGGCCGGTCTTGCGCACCGACGCGGTGATCGTCTCCATGTCCAGCGGCGACAGCGAGCGCAGGTCAACCACCTCGATGCTGCGGCCGTCCTCGCGGGCGGCGGCCGCGGACTCGAGCGCGGTGCGGACCAGCGGGCCGTAACTGAGCAGGGTCACGTCGGTGCCCTCGAGCGCGACCCGGGCCCGGTCGAACGGCAGCGCGGCAGCCAGGCCGCCGGACAGGTCCACGTCGCCCTTGTCCCAGTACCGCCGCTTCGGCTCGAAGAAGATGACCGGGTCGTCGGAGCCGATTGACTGCTGGATCATGGTGAACGCGTCGGACGCGTTGGCGCAGGCCACCACGCGCAGTCCCGCGGTGTGCGCGAACAGCACCTCCGGTGACTCGCTGTGGTGCTCGACCGCCCCGATGCCGCCGCCGAACGGGATGCGGATCACCACCGGCAGGCTGACCTTGCCCAGGGACCGGTAGCGCATCTTGGCCAGCTGGCTGACGATCTGGTCAAACGCCGGGTAGACGAAGCCGTCGAACTGGATCTCGCACACCGGCCGGTAGCCGCGCAGCGCCAGCCCGATGGCGGTGCCCACGATGCCGGATTCGGCCAGCGGCGTGTCGATCACCCGGGCCTCGCCGAAGTCCTTCTGCAGGCCGTCGGTGACCCGGAAGACGCCGCCCAGCTTGCCGACGTCCTCGCCCATGATCAGGACCTTGGGGTCGCTCTCGAGCGCCTTGCGCAGTCCCTCGTTCAGCGCCCGGGACAGGGTCAGAGTGCTCATCGCCCGGAAGCCCCCATCTCCTCGCCCGCGAACGAGTCCAGATAGGAGGCGTACTGCTCGCGCTCCTCGGCCAGCAGCGCGGTGGGCTCGCCGTACACGTGATCGAAGATGGCCAGCGGCGCCGGGTCGGGCATGGTCCGGCAGGCCTCGCGCACCCGGGCACCGACCTGCTTGGCCTCGTCGTCGACCGCGGCGAAGAACTCCAGCTCGGCCAGCCCGCCGCGGGCCAGGTAGGCCCGGACCCGTTCGATCGGGTCCCGGAGCTTCCACATCTCCAGCTCGCTGGCCAGCCGGTACCGGGTCGGGTCGTCGGTGGTGGTGTGCGCGCCCATCCGGTAGGTGAGCGCCTCGATCAGGGTCGGGCCCTGGCCGTCCCGGGCCGCCTGCATCGCCTTCTTGGTCACCGCGTAACAGGCCAGTACGTCGTTGCCGTCAACCCGCAGGCCCGGGAAGCCGAACCCACGGGCGCGCTGATAGAGCGGGATGCGGCTCTGCTTCTCCAGCGGTGCGGAGATGGCCCACTGGTTGTTCTGGCAGAAGAACACGATCGGCGCGTTGAAGACCGGTGCCCAGACAAAGGCCTCGTTCACGTCGCCCTGGCTGGTGGCGCCGTCACCGAAGTAGACGATGACCGCCTCCTCGGTGCCCTGATGGGCCGGGTCGCCGCCGACCGCGCCGTCCCGCTGGATGCCCATGGCGTAGCCGGTGGCGTGCAGGGTCTGGCTGCCGATCACGATCGTGTACAGACCGAACTTGTGCTCTTCAGGTGCCCAGCCGCCGTGGCTGACGCCCCGGTACAGCTCGAGCAGTTTGACCGGGTCGATGCCGCGGCACCAGGCCACACCGTGCTCGCGGTAGGTGGGGAACACCATGTCCCGACCAGACAGCGCCCGGCCGGAGCCGATCTGGGCGGCCTCCTGGCCGAGCAGCGAGGCCCAGAGGCCGAGTTCGCCCTGGCGCTGCAGCGCGATGGCCTCGGTATCGATCCGGCGGACCAGGACCAGATCCCGGTACAGGTTCTTGATGTCCTCGGTGGTCAGGTCGAGCGGATAGTCCGGGTGCTCGATCCGCTCGCCCTCGGGGGTGAGCAGCTGAATCAGTTCGTCAGGCCCGGACGGGCTGTTATCAGAGGAGTTCGTGCGATGAGGCTGTGCGGTTGTGGTCGCTGCGCCGGGTTCCACGGTCACGTGCCACTCCTTTCCGGGCCGGAAAACCGGGATCACCGGCGCCGGCCAGACGGGCAGACGGCGGGGGTCGCGTACGATGCGTGCCCGGTGGGGCGCATCGGTGTCGCGGTCCCCGTGGGACGCTCCTCACCAGACCATATATGCCCTGTTGACCCGGGAGGATACGTGGCGCGGATGATCGTGGAAGTAATGCTCAAGCCCGAGATACACGACCCGCAGGGGGACGCCATCGCCAGCGCATGCCACCGCCTCGGCCTGGGGCAGGTGCGCGGGGTCCGGCAGGGGAAGAGATTCGAAGTCGAGCTGGACGGCCCCGCGGACGACGAGGCTGTGACTGCCATCACAGCCCTGGCCCGGGATTTGCTGTCGAACCCGGTTATTGAGGAATTTACGCTGCACTCTGAGTGAGCATGGCGAGGTCCGCAGCCTTAGGAGTTGGTGAAGCCGGGTTTCGGGCGCGTTAATGGGGAATCACTCGAAGTGTGAGTACGGGCAGCAACATCCGCGTGAAGCCGGTTCCTGACGTGCAGTTTTGTCTGGTGTTCCAGTGCGAGCGGCTCAGCGTCCCGGTCATGCGCCGGGTGCTGGGTGACACCCTGCGCGGGCTGGGTGTGGACGAGGAGTCCGTCTACGACATCCTGCTGGCGGCCACCGAGGCCTGCACCAACGTGCTGAGCCACAGCGGACAGCAGGTCGGCGGTTACGCGGTGCTCACCAAACTGGGCGCGGTCGGCTGCCAGGTGCAGGTAGCCGACGAGGGTGTCGGTGCACCGCGGGACCGGACCACCCCGGACGAGCCGCAGGAGATCCCGATCGCCCAGCTGCCCGAGTCCGGCCGCGGGCTGGCCGTGATGCGGGCCTGCGTGGACAACGTGGAGCTGGACAGCCGTCCGGGGCACGGCACGGTCGTCACCATGCGCAAGCACATCCGCTGGGCAGCGCCATCCACTCTGCCTTCCTCACTCGCCTCCGGCGCCGCCTGAAGGCGTTACCTTCCCTCGTCGCTCGTTCCTCGCTCCTCAGTCCAGATAACGCCGCGGCGCCTTTGGCTCGCGAGGGAGATAAAACCGCCGCGGCCCTTTGGCTCGCGAGGGGGACATAAACTTCCTGCGTGCGCGTGGGAGTTGTTACTTTTCCGGGGTCGCTGGATGACCGGGATGCTGCTCGGGCTATCCGGTTGGCTGGGGGCGAGCCTGTTGTGCTCTGGCATGGGGACCGTGACCTGGGGGGTGTGGATGCGGTCATCTTGCCGGGGGGCTTTTCCTATGGGGATTATCTGCGCTGCGGGGCGATCGCCCGGTTCTCGCCGGTCATGGGGGAGCTGGTGCCGGCCGCGCGGGCGGGATTGCCGGTGCTCGGGATCTGTAACGGCTTCCAGATCCTGTGCGAGGCGCACTTGCTGCCAGGGGCGCTCACCCGCAACGCCGGCCTGCGGTTCGTGACCCGGGATCTCCGCCTGCGGGTGGAGAACGCTCGGACGGCGTGGACCCGGTCCTACCAGCCCGGCCAGGAGATCGTGGTCCCGCTCAAGAGCGGGGAAGGTGCCTACGCGGCCGACCCAGCCACACTGGCCACACTGGAGGCCGGCGGCCAGGTGGTGATCAGGTACGCCAGCGGCAACCCGAACGGCTCGGCAGCCGGCATCGCCGGGGTGTGCAACGCCGCGGGCAACGTGGTCGGCCTGATGCCGCACCCCGAGCACGCGGTCAGCGCCCTGACCGGCCCGTCCGCCGATGGCCTCGGCTTCTTTACCTCGGTGCTCGCCGGAGCGGTGCAAGCCGGGATTGTGCAGGCCGGGACAGTGCAGGCCGGAGACCGGGCGTGACCGCCGACACCGTGGACCGGGCCGCCACGACGCCGGACCAGCCGCAACCTTACGCCGAGCTCGGGCTGACCCAGGACGAGTACGGCACGATCGTGGCCACGCTGGGCCGCCGCCCGACCGCCGCCGAGCTGGCCCTGTACTCGGTCATGTGGAGCGAGCACTGTTCGTACAAGTCCTCCAAGGTGCACCTGCGGCAGTTCGCGGACAAGGCCCCGGCCTCCAGCGCGCTGCTGGCCGGGATCGGCCACAACGCCGGGGTGGTCGACATCGGCCAGGGCTACGCGGTCACCTTCAAGGTCGAGTCCCATAACCACCCGTCCTACGTGGAGCCGCACCAGGGAGCGGCCACCGGGATCGGCGGCATTGTCCGCGACATCCTGGCCATGGGCGCGCGGCCGGTGGCCGTCATGGACGCGCTCCGGTTCGGGCCGGCGGCGGCGCCGGACACCGGCCGGGTCCTCCCGGGCGTGGTCAGCGGCATCTCCTTCTATGGCAACTGCCTCGGCCTGCCCAACATCGGCGGCGAGCTCGACTTCGACCCGAGCTACGCGGGCAACCCGCTGGTCAACGCGCTGTGCGTGGGGGTCATGCGGCACCGCGACCTGCAGGTCGCCGAAGCCCACGGGCCGGGCAACCAGGTGATCCTGTTCGGCTCGACCACTGGCCCGGACGGCGTGGGCGGGGCCTCGGTGCTGGCCAGCGCGACGTTCGGCGGGGCGGACGGGGAGGGGGCCAAGCGGCCCAGCGTGCAGGTGGGCGACCCGTTCACCGAGAAGCTGCTGGTCGAGTGCTGCCTGGAGCTGTTCGGGAGCGGACTGGTGACCGGCATCCAGGACCTGGGCGCGGCCGGCGTGGCCTGCGCCACCACCGAGCTGGCCGCCGCGGGTACCGGCGGCATGGTGGTCCGGCTGGACCAGGTGCCGTTGCGGGACGCGTCGCTGGGGCCGCCGGAGATCTTGATGAGCGAGTCCCAGGAACGCATGATGGCGGTGGTGGAACCGGACCGGGTGCCGGATTTCCTGGCCGTCTGCGCCAAGTGGGATGTCCGCGCCGCGGTGATCGGCGAGGTGACCGACAGCGGCCGGCTGGTCATGACCTGGCACGGCGAGACAGTGCTCGACATCCCGCCGTCCTCGGCCGCGGACGGCCCGGTCTACCAGCGGCCGCTGGCCCGGCCCGCTGGCCAGCAGGCGCTGGCGGCCGACGACCCGGCGGCACTGCCC
>JBAPYC010000133.1:0-3146 GCA_049284535.1 Streptosporangiaceae bacterium | reverse complement strand
GTCCAGGACGGCCTCAACCGCTACCAAGCCCGGCGCCGGCCACGGATCCAGTGGGTCCAGCAACAGAGCCGGCTCGCCGCGAAAGCCTGGGCCCTGCCTCCCGCGATCCGGGACGCCGCGCTACGCGAACGCGGGGACCAGATGCTCAGGGACCGCTACCGGCCACTCATCCAGGTCCCCTAGCCAGCTCCGGGCGCAGTTTGCCCGGACCGAACGAGTGAGCCAGCCAGTGCCTGCGGCCTGGCGCTCTCGACGGCCTTATCCGCACCGTCGCCAGTAGCCGCCTCACCGCAGCCAAGAGGCCCGGGAACCGACTCGACCACAACCCCGCCGTGCGCCGCTCAGCCCACGCCACGCCACCGCACGGCAGAAAACACCACGCTGACAGAACATCCTGTTATGAAGCCGCCAGATGGCAGAGAGTCCGGGCTTCTAAAGACACACCGATCGGCGGCTCTTTGCGCGCCCTGTTTCGGCCTCTCCGCCACCGTCCGTGACGGCAGCCGGAGTGCCGCCACTACCGGACGAGCCGCCGCGGTGAGCATCCCGGCGCCAGGGTGCGCATGGCTGCTTTGCGCTGGCATGCCAGCAACACGTTCTTCGCCGTGACGTCCGGCACTCACGGCGAAGAACGTGTAACACCCCGTCGGCTGCACCCCCGGCTGCTGGCCACGCTGCCGCACCGATCCATGCCTGCATCAGCGAGCCTGAGCATCAAGTCACCGTGTGCCTGACGCTCAGGATCCTGCACCAATCCTCGTCACAGGCCGAGTCCGGCGCATACCGCCGCGGTCCAGTCCTCGAGCGTGCTCATGGCAGCAGCCCCCCGTCGGCGTGCAGATTCTGCCCGCTGACCCAGCCCGAGTCGGGCCCGGCCAGGAAGGCGACCACGCGCGCGATGTCCTCCGGCTGACCGAGCCGCTGCAGGGCGGTCTGGACCACGGTGCTCTCGAAGGTATCTCCCGGGTTGGCTGCCCGCAGCATCTGGGTGTCGGTGGCGCCGGGCGAGACCACGTTGGCGGTGATCCCGCGACCGCCGAACTCGATCGCGGCCACCGCGGTGAAGTTCTCCAGCGCGGCTTTCGCCCCCGTGTACAGGGCCCCGCCCGGGGGGTGCAGCCGGGTGTTGAGGGTGGAGATGGCGATGATCCGGCCGCCGTCGCGCAGCGTGCGGCCTGCGTACTGGATGAGGAAAAACGGCCCGCGGACGTGTGCCGCCATGAACTGGTCGTAGCTTTCCTCGGTCACGTCCGTGATAGGTCCGGGCAGGCCGCCGGCCGCGTTGACGACCACGATGTCCAGGCCATCGGTGTGCTCATCGACCTGCTCGGCCAGCAGGCCCAGGTCATCCAGGCTGCCCTGGTCGGCCCGGACCCCGACGGCCCGGCCGCCCGCGTTCGCGACCTCGCCGGCGACCTCCCGCGCGGCGCCCTCGGAGTTCAGATAGCTGAACACCACCGTGGCGCCGTCGCCGGCCAGCCGCTTCACGATGGCCCGGCCAATCCCCCGCGACCCGCCTGTCACCAGGGCCCCTTTGCCGTCTAGCGTGCCCACGCCGCCTCCTGCCGGGCTTACCTGCCCTTGTCCGGTGAAGATATCGTCAGATGGTGGCGCGAACTCAGGGGCATGTGCACGGCCCGGCGCCCGGCGCGGACGCCAGGTGGCTGTGGGCTGCGCTCGCGCTGATCCTGGTGTTCATGGCCGGGGAGGTCACGGCCGGGCTGGCCGCCCATTCCCTGGCCCTGATCTCTGACGCTGCGCACATGCTGACAGACGCCGCCTCCATCGCGCTCGTGCTGCTCACCGCGCGGCTGGCGGCCCGGCCCCCGGCCGGGGGCTACACCTACGGCCTCAAGCGCACGGAGATCATGTCCGCGCAGGCCAACGGCATCACGCTGGTGCTGCTGGCGGCCTGGCTGTGTTACACAGCGATCCGGCACCTGATCACCCCGCCGGCGGTGGACGGCGGCGTGGTCCTGGCCGTCGCGCTGGCTGGGGTGGCCGTCAACCTGGCGGTGACCATGATGATCGCGCGGGCCGGGGGGCGAGACCGTGACCGGCTCAACGTGTCCGGCGCGTTCCAGCACATCCTTACCGACCTGTACGCGTTCGCGGCCACAGCGGTGGCCGGGCTGGTGATCGTGACCACGGGGTTCGAGCGGGCTGACCCCATCGCCACCCTGGTCGTCGTCGCGCTAATGGTGCGCGCAGGCGCCGGGCTGATCCGGGACTCGGGCCGGATCTTCCTGGAGGCCGCGCCCGCCGGGCTGGACCCGGGCGCCGTCGGCGCGGCCCTGGCCGCCCGCCCGCACGTGGCCGAAGTTCACGACCTGCACATCTGGGAGATCACCTCCGGTCAGCCGGCTGCCTCGGCGCACGTGCTGGTCGCGCCGGGCGAGGACTGCCATGCGGTCCGTGCCGACCTGGAGGCCTACCTGAGCGGCGAGTACGGCATCACCCACGCCACCTTGCAGGTCGACCACGCCGGCCTGCCGCTCGCGCCCGGGGTGATCGGCCTGGCCGAGCAGCATTGCGACGACACGCATGGTCCCGCCTACCGGCCGGGCGGAGCGGATACGCGCTCCTGACGGCTGAAGTGCTGGCGCAGGAACTCCAGCAGGCCCGCGCCGTCCGGCCGGCCGAACCAGCGGGCGTGCCCGACCAGGTACTCATACGCCAGGCCGGCGTTGGCGGGCGAGTTCACCACGCCAGTGAAGTAGTCCACCTCGGACAGCGCGTACTCCAGGTGGACCACGGGCAGCACGGCGGGCAGCGCCGCGACCTCGGCGCTGCTCAGCTGCCGCACCGTCTGGTAGCCGTCCAGGAAGAACGCGGCCGCGGCCAGATCCGCCCGGGCCGTCCCGGTTTCCGGCAGCTCGAGCCAGGACACCACCGCGCGCTCCAGGGCCAGCGCCAGGTCGTGCACGGCCGACGTCCGGTTGGCCAGGCCGAGGTCGAGGACGCCGGCCACCCGCGCGTCCGGGGCGGCCGAGGTCCAGGTCAGGTTGGACGGGTGCCAGTCGCCGTGGGCCCACTGCCCGGGTACCGCGGCCAGCCGTGGCGAGGCCACGCCGATCAGCGGCGCGAGCACCTCGGCGAAGTCGTGCGGCCAGGGACGCCCGGCCAGGTAGGCAGCCAGGGCGGGA
>JBAPYC010000132.1:0-7434 GCA_049284535.1 Streptosporangiaceae bacterium | reverse complement strand
GCGTTGGGCGATCGGGGTACTTGAGCAGTCCCGCGCGCGGCAGCGGGGTATCGCTCTCGCCCGGGCCGCCGGCCAGGTCCTCCAGCAGGCACCGCACGGTCTCGGCGGCGTCGGACTTGTTGGTGCCGATCACGCCGGTCGGGCCCCGCTTGAGCCAGCCGGCCACGTACTCCCCCGGCAGCGGCTCACCGTCGGGGCCAAGGACGCGCCCGGCCGCGTTCGGGACCACGGAGGCACGCTCGTCGAACGGCACGCCAGGCAGCGGCACGCTCTGGTACCCGACCGAGCGGAGCACCATCTGGGCGTCCAGTGTCTCGATCTCACCGGTGCCGCCGAAGGCCCCGGCGGCGTCGATGGCCGTCCGCTCCAGGGCGATCCCGGTCACCCGTTCGGTCCCGGTGATCTCGACCGGCTTCAGCCAGAACCTGACGGTCAGCCGACGCGAGTGCCCGGTGGCGGCGGATTGGGCGGCGGCGCCCTGGGCCCACCGGGTGATGGCCACCAGGTTGCCGCGCACCCGGCGGTCGGATTCGGCCAGCGTCACCCCCTGACCGGAGGCGTCGAACGTGTTCAGATCCGCCTCGTCGGCGTGCACGACCAGCTCGACGCCGGGCAGATCGCCCAGCTCGCGCAGTTCCTTGGTGGTGAACTTCGCGTAGGCGGGACCGCGCCGGCCGATCATGTGGACCTCGCGCACCTTGCTGGCCTGCAGGGCCTCCAGGACCGGCTGCGGCACGTCGGTGCCGTGCAGCTCGGCCGGGTCGCGGGCCAGGATCCGGGCCACGTCGACGGCCACGTTGCCCACGCCGATCACCGCGACCGACTCGGCGTCCAGGGTGAACGCGCCGGCATTCATGTCCGGGTGGCCGCAGTACCAGTTCACGAAGTCGGTGGCGGCGTAGCTGCCCGGCAGGTCCTCGCCGGGGATGCCCAGGCGGCGGTCCCGCATCGCCCCGGTCGCGTAGATCACCGCGTCGTAGGCGGAGACCAGGTCGTCCCGGGTGACGTCCTCACCCAGGTGCACCCCGCCGACGAAGCGCACGTCGGGGCTCTCCAGGACCTTGCGCAGGTACTGCGCGATGGACTTGATCGACTTGTGGTCCGGGGCGACCCCGTAGCGGACCAGGCCGTACGGGGTGGGCAGGCGGTCGATGACGTCCACCAGCACCGGGACCGGCACCGGCAGCGCCGCCGCCTGCTTCACCAGTGCCTCGGCGGCGTAGAGCCCAGCGGGACCAGAACCGACCACGGCTACGTTCAGCATGAGTCTCTACGCTACTCGACCGGAGCTGCTTCCGCCGGCCGGGATGCGGCTCCGGTCAGGGGAAAACGGCCCGGGAATCCAGGTAAGGACGCGGCTCCGTCGGAGGCGGTCTCGGCCGGGTCGCGGTCGCCGTCCGGCGTGCGCCTGGCCACCGCCTCGGTGATCTGCCGGGCCAGGTGCTGCGAGGTCAGGCCGGCCTCTTCCAGCACTTCGTCGCGGGTCCCGTGCGGCAGGAACTCCTGCGGCAAGCCGAACGTCTTCACCGGCACGTCCACGTCGTGATCGCGCAGCAGCCGCGCCGCCGCGTCCCCGAACCCGCCGGAGCGCCCGTTGTCCTCGACCGTCACCACCAGCCGGTGCCTGCGGGCAGCCTCGGCCAGCGCCGGGTCGACCGGCTTGGTCCAGCGGGGGTCGACCACGGTGACGCCGATCCCGTGATCGGCCAGCCGGTCCGCCACATCCAGCCCGGTCAGCGCCATCACGCCCGCGCCGACCAGCAGGACATCCGGGCCCAGGCCCCCGGCCGGCTCGCGGAGCACGTCCATGCCGCCGAGCTTGGCGACGGCCTCGACCTCGCCACCCACCTTGCCCTTGGGGAACCGGACCACGGTCGGGCCATCGGAGACCTCGACCGCCTCGTTCAGCAGCTCGGCCACCCGGGCGGCGTCACGCGGGGCGGCGATCTTCATGCCCGGGACGAGCTGCATCAGCGACCCGTCCCACATGCCGTGATGGCTGGCCCCGTCCGGCCCGGTCACGCCGGCCCGGTCCAGCACGATGGTCACCGGGAGCTGGTGCAGGGCCACGTCCATCAGGGTCTGATCGAACGCCCGGTTGACGAACGTCGAGTAGATCGCCACGACCGGGTGCATGCCGCCCATGGCCAGGCCGGCGGCGCTGGTTATCGCGTGCTGCTCGGCGATCCCCACGTCGTAAACCCGGCTCGGGTAGACGTGCGCGAACTGGGCCAGGCCGGTCGGGTTCAGCATGGCCGCGGTGATCGCCACGACGTCGGGACGACGGGCGCCGATGGCCACCATCTCATCGCCGAACACCCGGCTCCAGGTGCCTGGCAGCGCGCCGGCTGCGGGCACCTGGTGCAGCCGGTCGTCTGTGTTCTGCTCGGCCTCCGGGTAGCCCAGGCCCTTCCTGGTGATCACGTGCAGGAGCACGGGGCCGCCGTAGTCGCGGGCCCGGCGCAGCGCGTTCTCCACCAGCCGCTCGTCGTGCCCGTCTATGGGGCCGACGTACTTGATGCCCAGGTCCTCGAACATCACCTGCGGCTGCAGGACGTCCTTGATGCCCTTCTTGATACCGTGCAGGGTGCCGTACAGCGGCCCGCCCAGCGGCGCCCGGGACAGGGTGGTCTTGATGTAGTCGAGCACGTTCTCATACCGCTGGCTGACCCGGATCGCGGCCAGGTGCTCGGCCAGGCCGCCGATGGTCGGCTGGTAGGACCAGCCGTTGTCGTTGACGATCATGACCATCCGGGAGTCCTTGGCCGCGGCGATGTTGTTCAGCGCCTCCCAGGCCATCCCGCCGGTGAGTGCTCCGTCGCCGATGATGGCGACCACGGTCCGATCCGGCTCGCCCCGCAGCTTGTAGGCCTTGGCCAGGCCGTCGGCGTAGGACAGGCTGGTGGAGGCGTGCGAGTTTTCCACCAGGTCGTGCACGGACTCGGCCCGGCTCGGATAGCCGGTCAGGCCGCCGTACTGCTTCAGCGTGCCGAACTGCGCGACGCGGCCGGTGAGCAGTTTGTGCACGTACGACTGGTGGCCGGTATCGAAGACGATCCGGTCCTTGGGCGAGTCGAAGACGCGATGGATCGCGATGGTCAGCTCGACCACGCCCAGGTTCGGCCCGAGATGGCCACCGGTCCTGGTCGTGGTCTCGATCAGCAGGTCGCGGATCTCCCCGGCGAGGACGGTGAGCTGGTCCTGGCTGAGTCCCTTCAGGTCCGCAGGTCCGTTGATGCGCTCCAGAAGGGTCACGGCGTACTCCTCGTGTGCTGTGCGGGCCTGATGGGAACGCGGAACGAATGAGCCGAGTGTACGGCCGTGACCGCCGATATCGCTCATTGCCGCGTTGTGGTCCCCGACACGCGTGTCGGGGTTCGCTGGCCGCCGGGGGCGGGCAGAACCAGCGGACGCGCCGCGTACAGGCCGGTGATCAGCTCGGCGGCGCACAGCGCGAGCAGCAGCGCGACCGGGATGTTCCAGCTGCCGGTGGCGGTGTGCAGCAGCCCGAGCTCCAGCGGCCCGGCCGCCGCGACCAGGTAGCCGACCGACTGCGCGAACCCGGACAGCGAGGCGGCCACGCCGGGATCCGGGGCCCGGGCCAGCATGAAGAAGATGGCCAGGCCCAGGCACGAGCCCTGGGCGAAGCCGAGGATCAGGATCCAGAACGGCGCCGAGCCGAGTGGCGCCCACAGCGATCCGGCCAGGCCGACCGCGGTCCCGATCAAGCTGGGCACCACCAGGGCACGCTGGCCGGCCCGGCGGTGAGCCAGCACCGGGACGATCAGGGAGGTGGCCAGGTTGCCGACGCCCATCAGCGCGAGCAGGTTGCCGGCCGTGACGGCCGAGGTGCCGCGGTCCTGGAAGATGGTCGGCAGCCAGGACAGCGCCGCGTAGTACAGCAGGCTCTGCATGCCCATGAACCCGGTGACCTGCCAGGTCAGCGCGTACCGGTACACCTTGAGTCGGGCTGGCGGCTCAGCCGGGCCGCCAGACACCGGGGTCACCGGCGGGGCGGCCAGGCTTTCCGCTTCCGCGGGCGGCCCCGCGACGACGCGGCCAGCCGTCCGGTACCTGAGCTGCGGCAGCCACAGCAGCACCGCCAGCGCGGCCGGGGCGGCCCACACCCCGAGCGCCAGCCGCACCGACCCGCCGGAACTGCGGTAGAGCGGCACGGCGAGCAGGGAGGACAGGATCGCGCCCACCGACAGCGTGGTCAGGTAGATGCCGATCAGCAGCCCGGCGCGTTCGGGCCAGCGTCGCTTGACCATGCTGGACAGCAGCACGTTGAGGATGGCGATCGCGCTCGCGGCCAGGATCGTGCCGGGGAACAGCAGGGCGCCGGGCGCGAGGCCGCGCAGCAGCAGGCCACCGGTGAGGACGATCAGCGCCACCAGCAGGATTGCTTCCTCGCCGAACCGCCGGTTCAGCCAGGCCGCGAACGCAGACACGATGCCGAAGCAGATCACCGGGGTGGCCGCCAGCAGCGACAGCGTCGCCGACGACAGGTGCAGCTGGGTCTGCAGGTCCGGGAACAGCGGCGGGAGACTGGTGATGGCGGTGCGCAGGTTCAGCCCGGCGGCGGCCACCGCCACGACCAGCAGGGTGATCTCGTAGGGCCGGCGTGCGAGGCCGTCCGGATGTTGCGGCATCGGAAACTAACGGTATCGGAACGTAAAAAATACGGCCGAACGGGCTGGGACGGAGCACCCGCCGCCGGGCCGGTGCTCCTGGCCCCTTCGGCCCAGCCCATTGCGGCTTAACTTTTGTGCTTTAGTGTCAGGTCGCTGCAGTCGCCCGGCGCGAGGCCGGCCCGGCGCCACGGTGACCCGCGGGTTATACGCCTGGCAGGAGCAGCAGTTTGCCCGTGGTGCGCCGGGCCGCCAGGTCCTCCTGGGCCCGGCCAGCGTCGGCCAGCGGGTAGGTGCCGCCAATCCGCACGTCGAGCTCACCCTTGGCGATCCAGTCGAAGATCTCCCCGGCGCGCCAGCGCAGCTCGTCGTCGTCCGCGATGTAGTGCACCATGGTCGGCCGGGTCAGGAACAGCGACCCGCCCTGGTTCAGCCGCTGCGGGTCCAGCGGCGGAACCTGGCCGCTGGACGCCCCGTACAGCACCATCATCCCGCGTGGGCGGAGCGCGGCCAGGCCGTCGTCGAAGGTGGCCTGGCCGACGCCGTCGTAGACCACGTGCGCGCCGGTCCCGTCGGTGATGTCGTCGACGACCGCGCGGAAGTCGGCGTAGCTGGTGACGTGGTCCGCTCCGGCGCCGTGGGCGAGCGATTCCTTCTCCCCGCCCGAGGTGGTGGCGACGACGATGCCGCCGCGCCGCTTGACCATCTGCGTCAGCAGCAGGCCGACTCCGCCGGCCGCCGCATGGACGACCGCCACGTCGCCTTCGCTGACCGGGTAGGTGCTGGCGCTGAGGTAGTGGGCGGTCATGCCCTGCAGCATGGCCGCGCCGGCGACCTGCAGGTGGATCTCCGGCGGTACCGGCACGACCCGGCTGGCCGGCAGCACGACCTGCTCGGCGTAGCTGCTGCCCGGTCCGGCCCAGGCCACGGGCTCGCCGACGGACAGGTGGGTGACGCCCTCGCCGACCGCGGCGACCGTCCCCGCGCCCTCCGCGCCGGGCACGAACGGCAGCTCGGGCTTGTAGCCGCCTACCCCCTGGCGCTGGTAGATGTCCATGAAGTTCACCCCGGCCGCGGCGACGTCCACCACGACCTGACCCGGTCCTGGCCGGGGAGCTTCCCGCTCGGCCACGCTCAGCACCTCGGGCCCGCCCCGCTGCTTGACCTCCACCACGCGCATGCTCGACTCTCCCTTCGTCACAGCCGGTGTTCCCAGCCTTTCACATGGCCCTCCAGCCGCGGTGCCGCGCAAGCCGGATTTGAACGTGTTTGCCGATAGCCGAGCGGCTGATCCGGCTGGCCCGGCTGCCGGTGCTGCGGTCCCTGACCCGCCAGCTGCTAGGCGTCCTGGACGGCGTCCTGCGCTAGGGCCGGAGCGGCCCGGGTCGGCGGCACCGTCTTGGTCAGGGCGAGCCAGCCGACCAGGCCGAGCGGGTAAAGGAAGTAGCCGAACCGGACGTCGGGCCCGAGCAGGAATATCAGTGCCAGCCCGATCGCCAGCCGCCAGGCGGCCGCGGGCACGTCCCGCGGCGGCCGGACCACCAGGGAGACGGCGACGCCCAGGGCCGCCGCGAGCACCAGGCCGACCGAGATCACGTGCCCGGCCGTCCCCATGTCGGTGAGCACGTGACCGGGCAGCAGGCTCTCGGCCGGGGTCTTGTCGTGGGTGAGCCCGAGCGGGAACAGCACGGCGTTCTGGATCATGGCGGCGGGCCTGAGCACCGCCGCGGGCGCCAGCGCCGCGATCAGGACCACGGCGGTGATCGCGGCGGCGGCCAGGAAGCGGACCGCCGCGCGGGCGCCGTCGCGGGCCGCGAACATCGCGGCCAGGACCGGGACGGCCAGCCAGGCGGTGGACTTCAGGTCGCAGGCCACGCCCAGGGCGATGCCGGAACCCGCGGTCCGGACGGCCGGCGAGGAGCCCGCCGCGGATGCGGTCCGGTCCAGGGCCAAGGCCAGGGCCAGCAGGATGAAGGCGAGGACGGGCGGGTCGGTGGTGATCACGGCCAGGTTGAGCCCGATCACCGGCGAGGCGACCGCGACCGCGGTGGCCAGCAGGGCGTCGCCCCGGCAGGGCCGGCAGCCGCGGTGCGGCACCGCGATCCAGAACGCCGCGGCCAGCGGGATAACCGTGCCGACGGCCAGCCAGACCCCCGAGTTCCCGGCCAGGCCGCCGAGCCCGGCCGCGCTGGGCAGGCCGGCCAGCGTCATGACCGGCAGGTACGGGTTGTACGAGAGCCACGAGGTGACCTGGGCGGCGGACAGGTAAGGCGTGCCGTGGTGGATCAGCAGGGACGCGGCCCGGTCGATGACCCTCATCCCGTCCTCGAGCGAGTAGGCGACCGACAGCCACAGCAGCGGCGCGAGCACGGCCAGCGCCACCGAGATTCCCACGGCCACGGCGCGGGCCCGCCATAGCCACAGCACAGCCAGCGCCGCGGTGTACCCGCACGCGGCCCAGATGGCCCAGACCTGGTCCCGGCCCGCCGACAGGATGGCATCGACCAGCGCATACACCGCGAACACCGCGTAGGTGCCGATGAGGTGCCGCCGGTCCAGCCAGGGACGGGCCGGCTGGTGCGCCTCCTGGGTCAGCTCACCGCTCCGGGCGGCGAGGCTCCGGCCTGCCGCGTCCGCCATCGCCGCGTCCTCCCGTCGGGCTGAAACGCCGCCACCTTACCGCGCGGGGTCCTCGGCTGGAGCGGCGGGAGCGGGGGCCTCGGCTGGAGCGGCGGGAACGGCTGGAGCGGGGGGCACGGCGGGCTCGGCGGTCAGCATCCTGGCCAGCAGCGCGGCCGCGAGC
>JBAPYC010000131.1:0-10558 GCA_049284535.1 Streptosporangiaceae bacterium | reverse complement strand
CCACCGACCCCATACGGCGACACCCAAGTGCAAGCGGAAACTTGCACGTGACGGCATAATGTGCAAGTATCGGCTTGCAGGTGGATCGCGAACAAGGAGCGGACAAGGAGGTGTGCGGCGATGCAGGACCGCATCGAGCAGGAGATCACGATCAGCGCGGACCTGGACCGGGTCTGGGAGCTGGTCACGCGCCCGGGCTGGTGGGTGCCGAGCGAGGTCGAGGTGCCGCCGGACCGCACGCCCGGGTCGCTGACGGTGCGCAGCAGCGAGAAGTGGGGCCGGTTCGTGGTGGAGGTGGTGGAGCTCAGGCCGAAGACCTACGCCGCGTTCCGCTGGGCCAGCGAGTTCCCTGGCGAGGAGCCCGGGCCCGGCAAGACCACGCTGGTCGAGTTCTTCGTCCAGCCGGCCGATCGGGAAGGCCGGGAGGGCGCGGAAGGCGCGGTCAGCGTCACCGTGGTCGAGAGCGGCTTCGCAGCGCTCGACCTGCCAGAAGGCCGCCGCGCCGCGGCGCTGGAGGACAACACCGGCGGCTGGCGGGAGGAACTGGCCCGCCTCCGCGGCCAGGCTCTGCGGCCGCCAGCGCCGTAGGCGCGCGGTGACGAGCGTGACGGCGGCGGACGCCGACCAGGTGTTCGCTGCCCTGGCCGATCCCACCCGCCGGGAACTGCTCGAGCTGCTCGGCGGCTCGCCTGGCCGCAGCGCCAGCGCCCTGGCCGCGCTGGTCCCGGTGTCCCGGCAGGCGGTGGCTCAGCACCTGGCCGTTCTGGAGGAATGCCGCCTGGTCCAGCGGCGCCGGGCGGGCCGTGAGGTCCTCTACCAGGTCCAGCCCGACCGGCTGGCCGAACTCGCCCGCTGGCTCGCCGGCCGCGCCGACGCCTGGCGCAGCCGCCTCGAACTGCTCAAACGCGAGGCCGAGGCCGGCCCGGACCAGCGCGGAAGGGACCCGGCCACACGTCAGCAGGCCCAGGTCACGTGAAAATGCAATCGATAGCCATTAACGCGCCCTAAACCCGGGTGTTTGGAAGAAGCCGGGACGTGGGACATTGGACTCGTGGCCCAGATTGACCCCACGACCGACGCTCTCGTCGGCGAATGGCTGTCACTCCCCGAAGTAGCAAGCCAGCTCGGCATGCCTGCAGGGCGAGTGAAGCAGTTGCTCCGCGACCGGAAACTCCTCGCCGTGACCCGCCCCGAAGGGCGGCTCTCGGTACCGGCTGCCTTCCTTGACGGTCAGCAGATCGTCAAGGGCCTGTGCGGCACCCTGACCTTGCTGTTCGACTGCGGCTTCGACGAGCTGGAGGCGCTCCGCTGGCTGTTCACAGCGGATGACTCGCTGCCTGGCACGCCGATAGACGCGCTCTGCAAGCACCGGGGGACAGAAGTCAACCGGCGCGCCCAGGCCCTGGCGTTCTAGCCAGGCCCGGTTCCCGTCGCCGTACCGGCGGCACCACAGCCGCTAGGCTGACCCCATGCCGCCGAGCCCGCCACGCCCGCGCCGGATCGCGGGCGCGCCAGCCAAGCATGCCCTTGGCCAGCCCCACCCGCCGCTGATCCGCGAGCTGCTCGCATCCGGCCGTCAGTCGTTCTCTTTCGAGTTCATGCCGCCCAAGACCGAGGCCGAGGAAGTACAGCTGTGGCGGGCGATCCGCCAGCTGGAGCCGCTGCGGCCCACGTTCGTCTCGGTGACCTACGGCGCCGGCGGGTCGACCCGGGACCGGACAGTCCGGGTGACCGGCCGGATCGCGGCGGAGACCACGCTGACCCCGGTCGGTCACCTCACCGCGGTGAACCATTCGGTGGCCGAGCTCCGCCAGGTGATCGGCGCCTACGCCGCGGTCGGGGTGCGGAACGTGCTGGCCCTGCGCGGCGATCCGCCCGGCGACCCGAACGGCGACTGGGTTCCCCATCGCGACGGGCTGACCTACGCAGCCGACCTGGTCCGCCTGGTCCGGTCGGCCGGCGACTTCTGCGTCGGGGTGGCCGCCTTTCCCGAGAAGCACCCGCGCTCGCCCGACCCGGAGACCGACGTGCGGTATCTCCTGGGCAAATTCCGGGGCGGGGCCGACTTCGCCATCACCAACATGTTCTTTTACCCCGAGGACTACCTGCGCCTGCGGGACCGCGTCGCGGCCCAGGGCGGCGGCGACGTGCCGATCATCCCGGGGATCATGCCGATCACCAGCCTGCGGGTCATCGAGAGGGCCATCGAGCTCGGCGGCTGCCGGGTGCCGACCGAGCTGTGGGAGCGGCTGCAGGCGGTGGCCGACGACCGGGCCGCGGTCCGGGAGATCGGCGTCGACTATGCCGCCGGCATGTGCGAGCGGCTGCTCGCCGAGGGCGTGCCCGGCCTGCACTTCTACACCCTCAACTTCTCCCGGGCGACCCGGGAGATCTATCAGAGGCTCGGCTTGTATGAGCGCGCCCGCAGCGGCAGTTCCGCGCCCATCACCGCGTAGGGCGGCTCGCCGCCGGGGAAGAAGTGGAACTCGGTCAGCAGATCGGTGAAGCCGACCCCGCGGTATAGCCGTCGCGCCGGCGTGTCGGCGTCCCTGGTGGACAGCAGGGCGGTGCGTTCTGGCCGCCCGGAGGTGAGCCGCAGCAGCAGTCCCGACCCGATGCCGCGGCCCTGGTAGTCCGGGGACACGTGCAGCTCGGCCACCTCGAAGGAGTCATCCACCCAGGGCGACGCGGCCGCGTCCCCGCGCTCGGCGATCAGCGCGTTCCGGACCGTGTTGTGCCACCACTGGCCGTTCGCCCCGTGGAACCCGTAGCCGAAGCCCACCGTCTGGCCGGAGCTGTCCGACGCGGCCAGCGCGCGGAACCCGGGGTGCACGGTGTGCCCGGCCATGATTGACCGGCGGCCGGCCAGCAGTTCGGCAGGCGGCCGCATGGCGGCGGCGTACACCTCGACCAGCTGGGCGATGTGTGCGGTGAACTCGGCCGGGCTGAGCTCGGCGACGGACACCTGGACCGGGCGGCGCATTCTCGCAAGCTTAGAAGAAAAAATCAATGCCGAACGGCCTGGTTCACCCACCCGCCACTGGTACCACGGCCGCCATGGTCATTCGAGCCAGTTGGCCTGGTCGGCCTGCTCCGAGCGGACCTGCGCTTCGGCCTGGCCGAGCAGCGGATGGCTCGCGGTCAGCGTGATGGCGCCCGGCTGCCCGGCGAGCGAGCGGATCCATGCCGCCCCCAGCCCGCCGTACTGGCCGAACGCGAACGGGTTATCCCCGACCAGCGTGGCCGGCCCCGACAGGCTGAGCGTGACTGTACCGCTGGCGTACCGGCGCTGGTTACCGTACGCGTCGATCGCGCGGAAGACCGCCCGGGTCGCGTCGGAGCCGTCGGCGGAGATCGTGGCGTGGTCGGCGGCCATGCCGAGGGCGTCGTCGGCCAGGCTGGCCGACATGCGCAGCTCGGCCACCTGCTGGCCGCCGGCGAACCCCTCGATGAGCAGATCGGGTGTGGGCGCCGGGATACGCCGGGGCAGCCGGACCAAAAAGGGCGGGTAGCTCAGCCCGCCGTACAGTGGCGACCCGAGCGCCGGCTGGGCGCTGGCCACGTGCTCGGCGCCGATGAACATCTCGAGCCGGTCGCAGTTGCTGGCGATCATCGCGGTCGGGGCCGGGGCGGGGACCGCACCGCCGTTCTCCCAGAAGAACACCGGGATGATGACGGGCCGCACCGACGGGTCGACCTGGCTCTGGTAGATGGCCGCCCCCAGCTTGGGGACCCGGAATCCGTCTGCTACGCCGGCCCACTTGACGCTGTCCGGATCCTGGCTGAGGCCCGAGGCGTAGTCGAAACCGGCCCAGCCCAGCAGGCCGGAATAGGCGGCGCCAGACCGCGCCCGGCTCTGCGCCTGGGCGTGCAGTGTGGCCTGCCGCGCCAGGAGCGCGGGCGGGGACGTCCAGGTGAACTGCTCCGGGTGGATCTCCTCCACCCCGACCGACTCGGTGATCAGGTACGGCACGCCCGGGATCGGCGGCCTGAGCTGCGCATTGCCGGTCTTGGGGTTGACGCCGTAATCGTTGAACGCGTAGACGTCCTCGTCCCAGCCGCCGGTCCCGTGCAGGTACATCGCGCCGGAACTGGGCCGGGTGGGGTCAAGCTCGCGGGCCGCGGCCCTGGTCTGCGCCCACAGCCCCGGGAAGCCGGCCGTCTCGTTCAGGCGGGTACCCCAGATGACCACCGACGGGCGGCTGCGGTCCCTGATCACCATGTCGCGCACGTTCTTGATCACCAGATCCTGCCAGGATGCGGCCGGGCTGACCGCGTGCCAGCCCGGCGCTTCCTCCCAGACCAGCAGCCCCAGTTCGTCGCAGGCATCCAGGAAGTGCGGGGACTGGGGGTAATGCGAGCAGCGCACCATGTTGCAGTTGAAGTGGGTCTTGAGGATCTCGGCGTCCTTGCGCTGTACCCCGGCGGGCATGGCCATGCCGGCGAACGGGTAGAGCTGGTGCCGGTTCAGCCCGAACAGCTGCAGCCGCTTGCCGTTCAGGAAGAAGCCCTCGGGCCGGAAGTCGGCCTGCCGGAATCCGATCCGCCTGGTCAGGGCGTGACTTCCCAGGCCGGGAAAGCTCAGGGTGGCCCGGACCGTGTACAGCCTGGGGCTGTCCGGCGACCACAGGGCGACCGGGCCGAGACCGGTCAGGCTCAGCTTGACCACGCTGGCCCCGCGGGTGCTGACCTCGACCTGCTGGGCCTGGGCGAGGATCTGTGTGTCGTCGTCGAGCAGCTCGATGAGCAGGCTGCCATCGGTGCGGGTGGCCGTGGCCGAGTCGATGGTGCACTCGATGTCGATCCGCGGCTGAGAGGTGAGCACGCCGGCCGGCGAGGCATACAGATCGGACAGGAAGACCTCCGGGACCACCCGGATCGTGACGTCGCGGTAGATCCCGCCCGGCTGGAAGAAGTCGATGCTGCGTGGCCCGCTGCCGACGCCGACCGGCGGTACCGGCAGGCACCGTGAGTCGACCACGACCGCGAGCAGGTTGTGCCCGGCCATGACCTTCCCGGTGAGTTCGGCTGAGAACGGCAGGTATCCGCCCTGATGGCTGCAGACCGGCTGGTCATTGAGCGATACCGACGCGTTGACCATGACGCCGTCGAAGTCGGCGAAGATCCGGTTACCCGGCTTGTGCGGATCGAGCAGGCGCGCGCCGCTGAAGTGCCGCCGGTAGATCCACAGCTGCTGCCAGGCCTGGTAGTCCCAGTTCTGCCAGGACAGCGAGGTGACGGTGTGCGGCACCGAGACGGGGGTGAAGTCGCTGTCGTCGTAGCGGGCGCTCTCCGAGCCCGCCATGTACTGCCCGCCGAACAGCCAGTTCGTGTTCATCGACAAGGCCCGGGCGGTCGGCTGGATGCTCGTCTTTTCGGACCCCCCGACCAGCGTGGCCAGCGGCAGCGCGGCCATTCCAGCGCCGCCGATCAAGCTCGCCTGCAAGATGGCCCGCCGTGAGACCCGCCGCCTGGGCTTGCCCGAACTGCTCCTGCCCGCCCCGCCCTGGCCAGTCAGGCGCGCCGTCGCCGGGCTGTTCGAACGCGGGACCTCCGGTGTGGCGCCGCTCTTGCGGTCTGGCCTGCCACCCACGGCCGGATGCGGGGGCGCGTCCGTTCCGGCGCCGGGTGTCATCCCGGCCACGCCAAGATCAGCCGGCCCGCGCGCACCGTCCGCGCCTGTGGCCCGGGCGGGGCGAACGTGCGTTCCGCCCCTGGGCCCGGTCTCGCTGTCCGACCCGGCGTCCTGGAGTTCACCAGGGCCGCTTTCCCGGTCTCCGGTGAGTGGCTTCGTGCCCCCGTCGTCGGTGGCGGGAAGGGATGGCACGCGAACAAAATACAGCGCCGCCTAGCGCCGCGCATAAACAGTCGCGATACGCGCAAATATCTCCGTTAATCCTCCCCGCTTGCACAACGGCCGCAATCGGCATGGAGTGCCCGGTATCGTCCCGCTGACGCCAGTACTGCCGCATCCGCAACGTACTGAGTCCCGGGTTTCATGGCGCGAGGACGTCGTGAAACCCGGGTTTCACGACCTGCGAGGGGCATTCGCCGCCTGACCCCTAGGCCACCTAGACGCCCAGGCCGGACCGCATTGCCGGCGTCGCGGGCCTAGTTGGCGCCGCCGGCCGCCGGCTACGCCCCGGACGTCAGGGCTGATCCCGTGCGGCTTCTGCTGAACCTCGCCACAGGCGGCGCACCTGTAAAGCAATCCCCGTGCACAAGAGGCGGCATCGCCTATCCCGGAAAGGCAGCATGAAATCATATTTATTTCCGCTTTTGCATCCCTCGCCAACGCCGCCTATGTGGAATAAATGCGCATCCGGCAGGCAGTTATATCCCGCTCCTGACTGGTGCTCCCGCCGTGGGCGCGGGCGGCCGCGAGCCGGGATGCGAAGCCCGAAGCCGGAGAATCGGGGAAGCCGGAGAATCGGGGAAGCCGGAGAGTCAGGGAAGCCGGAGGGGCCGGGGAGCCAGGGGGCCGGGGAGCCAGCAGAGCGAGAAGCTAGGGGAGCCAGCAGCCAGCCAAGCGGCGAGCCAGGGCGGCCGGGCGAACCGGCCCCGGCGAGCAGCGGCGGCGATCGCGGTCTGTGGGCGCCGAACCGGGACGACACGGCGCAGGCCCCAAAATGTCAGACCCCCGCGTTATCTTCGAACAGACATCTAAGAGGGCTGGACATCCGAGCGAATTTAGGTTCGAATAGATGAGCCAACGCCGGCCGGGTGAGGTGGGGGAGCGTCCCGCCTGAGCCGGGCCAGAGGAGGAGATGAAGAGCGATGGTGAACACGGTAGAGGCGCGGGGTGGCCTGAGCGAGCTAACCCCCAGGCATCCTGGGGTGGCGCCGACGGTGCTCAGCATGCTCCAGTCCGCGCGGCGCGGGCTTGCGGAGGCAGCCGGCGAGTCGGCGCCCGGGGCTCGGTACGTCACGGCCCACCTGGCGGCGCTGCGCGCCGCGGCGGCAGTGGTGGCGGCCCGGGGCGAGCCGCGGACGCGGCGGCGGAAGCCGCATAGCGTCTGGGAGCTCCTGCCGCAGGTGGAGCCGGCGCTCTCGGAGTGGGCGGCGTTCTTTGCGGCGGGGGCCGGGAAGCGCGCGGCCGCCGAGGCGGGACTGCCGCGGGCGGCGTCGGCGCGCGAAGCTGATGACCTGTTGCGGGACGCGGAGACCTTCCTGTCGCTAGCGGAGACTGCCCTCGGCGTCGAGGTGCAGTCTCCGCTCCCGCTACGGCCGGCTGGCTAGAGGTTCAGAATCCGTCCATCGCGCCACGCGCGTCGGCGTCGAGCACACCCCAGCTGATGAGTTCTTCGGTGAGGTCGGCCGGGGACTTGTCGTAGATGACCGCGAGCGAGCGGAGGTCCTCGTGCCGGACGGAGAGGACCCGGCCGTTGTAGTCGCCACGCTGGCTCTGGATGGTCGCGACATACCGGGCCAGCGGGCCGACCTTGTCCTTGGGCAGCTGGCTCATCCGCTCCAGGTCGATGACAAGTTTGGGCGTCGGCACAAGCGGCGTGGGGGCGGCATCGCCGGGCAGCAGCTCGGACACCGGGACCCCGTAGAACTCCGCGAGCTCGGCCAGCTTCTGCACGGTCACGGACCGGTCGCCCCGCTCGTAGGAACCGACGACGACGGCCTTCCACCGGCCACGGGATTTCTCTTCAACTCCGTGCAGCGAGAGCCCCTGCTGCGTCCGGATGGCGCGCAGCCGCGCGCCGAGCGTCTTGGCGTACTCAGATGGCATTCGTTCCTCGGTTCCCCGGCCAGTCGTCGCTTACGGTAACGGTTACGCTCAGTGACGGTAGGCGGCGAGCGCTATAAGGTCAAGCCGAATGGCAAAAACTGGCTTAACTCGGCCGGTAACCGGCTAGCCCTCACGGATCGCTATGTACCCTCCGCCGGCGGGCCAGAACCCAGCTGAAATCGGGTTTCCCGTTGCCGTGGGCGGGTTGTCCGCACATGACAAACTTTGGTCATGTCTTAATGCCGCCTAATTCATGTGATGTAAATCACACCACGCCTGCGACGGTTCAAAGCAGCCAGGGATGGCGGTAACTCCCCGTATGATCATGAACGTAGACATCCTTTAAGGACCGTCCGGTGAGGCGGGGAAGGAGGTCCGTTCTGTTGTGCGCAGCCAGCAGTCCGGTCGCGGGGCGTGATGGCAGCCTCGCGGTGCTTGACGCTCAGGAAATCAGGCGCGCGCTGTCCCGGATCGCCCATGAGATCCTGGAGCGGACGCACGGTGGCGCCCAGGTGATCTTGCTCGGCATCCCGACGCGCGGGGTCCCGCTCGCGCAGCGCCTGGCCGGTCTCATCGGGGAATTCGAAGGCCTCAAGGTCCCATGCGGGTCGCTGGACGTGACCATGCACCGGGACGATCTGCGGCTCCACCCGGCCCGGGCCCTGGGCCGGACCGAGCTGCCCACGGACGGGGTGGACGGCAAGACCGTGGTGCTCGTCGACGACGTGCTGTATTCCGGTCGCACGGTGCGCGCCGCGCTGGACGCGCTGAACGATCTCGGCCGTCCCCGCTCGGTGCAGCTGGCGGTCCTGGTCGACCGCGGCCACCGCGAGCTCCCGATCCGCGCCGACTACGTCGGCAAGAACCTGCCCACCTCCCAACGCGAGGTGGTGCACGTCCAGCTGGCCGAGGTAGACGGGCAGGACGGCGTGATGATCAGCGACGAGGGAGGGCAGCAGCCGTGAAACGTCACCTGATCTCGGCGGCCGACCTGAGCCGGGCCGACGCCGTGCTCATCCTGGACACGGCCGAGGAACTGGCTGCCCTGGCTGACCGTCCGATCAAGAAGCTGCCTACGCTGCGCGGCCGGACCGTGGTCAACCTCTTCTATGAGGATTCGACCAGGACCAGGATCTCGTTCGAGGCCGCGGCCAAGCGGCTGTCCGCCGACGTGATCAACTTCTCGGCCAAGGGGTCGAGCGTGGGTAAGGGCGAGAGCCTGAAGGACACCGCGCTGACCCTGGAAGCCATGGGCGCCGACGCTGTGGTGATCCGGCACAGCGCCTCGGGCGCGGCGCACCGGCTGGCCGAATGGGTGCACGGCAGCGTGCTGAACGCCGGGGACGGCACCCACGAGCATCCCACCCAGGCGCTGCTTGACGCGTTCACCATCCGGCGCAGGCTGCGCAGCGACGGCACGCAGGGTGCCCGCGGCGCCGGGCTCGACGGCCTGCGGGTGACCATCGTCGGCGACGTGCTGCACAGCCGGGTGGCGCGGTCGAATGTGCTGCTGCTGAGCACTCTCGGTGCCGAGGTGACCCTGGCGGCCCCGCCGACCCTGCTGCCGCTGGCCGTGGGCAGCTGGCCTTGCGCGGTCAGCTACGACCTGGACGCCGAGCTGCCCAAGAGCGACGTGGTGATGATGCTCCGGGTCCAGCAGGAGCGGATGACCGCCGCTTACTTCCCCAGCGTGCGGGAGTACAGCCGCCGGTACGGGCTGGACACGGCGCGGATGGCGCGGCTGCCCGAGCACGCCATCGTCATGCATCCCGGCCCGATGAACCGGGGCGTGGAGATCGCGGCCGAGGTGGCGGACTCGGTCCGCTCCACCATCGTGGAACAGGTAGCGAACGGAGTCACCACGAGGATGGCCGTCTTGTACCTGCTGCTCGGCGGTACTGAGTTCCCGGAGGTGTCCCAGTGACGGCGCAAGCCGCTCAGCAGGACGAGGCGGCCCAGCCTCGCTGGCTGATCCGGGGCGTCACGGTCCCTGAGGCGGACGGCGGTTCCCGGGTCACCGACATCCTGATCGGCGGCGGGTCCATCACGGCGGCCGGAAGCGGGCTCAATCACTCCGGCGCCCGGGTCCTCGACGCCGACGGGCTGATCGCCCTGCCGGGCCTGGTCGACCTGCATACTCACCTGCGCGAGCCGGGCCGCGAGGACGCCGAGACGGTCGAGACCGGCACGGCCGCCGCTGCCCTCGGCGGCTACACCGCCGTGCATGCCATGGCCAACACCGATCCGGTCGCCGACACCGCCGGGGTCGTCGAGCAGGTGTGGCGGCTCGGCCGGATGGCTGGCCACTGCGACGTCCAGCCGGTGGGCGCGGTCACCGTCGGCCTGGGCGGCACCCGGCTGGCCGAGCTCGGCACCATGGCCGATTCGGCCGCGCGGGTCCGGGTGTTTTCCGACGACGGCCGCTGCGTGGCCGACCCGCTGCTCATGCGCCGCGCCCTGGAATACGTCAAGGCCTTCGACGGGGTGATCGCCCAGCACGCGCAGGACCCGCGTCTCACCGAGGGCGCGCAGCTCAACGAGGGGGAGATGTCGGCCCGGCTCGGTCTGGCGGGCTGGCCAGCGGTCGCCGAGGAAGCCATCATTGCCCGGGACTGCCTGCTCGCCGCGCACGTCGGCTCGGCCCTGCATATCTGCCACGTCTCCACCGCCGGGTCGGCGGAGATCATCCGCTGGGCCAAGTCCAAAGGCTGGCAGGTCACGGCCGAGGTCACCCCGCACCACCTGCTGCTGACCGACGAGCTCGCGGCAGGCTACGACCCCGTGTTCAAGGTCAACCCGCCGCTGCGCACCGAGACCGAC
>JBAPYC010000130.1:0-1737 GCA_049284535.1 Streptosporangiaceae bacterium | reverse complement strand
GGGTTGAGCCGTCCCTGGCTGGCGGTTCCCGGGGCGCCGCCGCCCGCAGTGGAGGCGCCCGCAGTGGAGGCACCCGCCGGCACCGGCCCGGTTGGGACCGCGCCGATCAGCAGCCCCTGCCCGGCCTCGGCCGTCTCCGCTATGGCGTCCTCATCTGTTCGCCGTAGCTGGCCGAGGTCAAAGGCGACGCCGCCCGCCCCGGCCAGCCTGATAAGGCCGAACGGGACACCGGCAGCACAGCAGTGGACGATCGTGAACCGGCCGGTGCTCGCGATCACCTGGGACAGCCGCTCGCGCAGCACGTCCTCCTCGATCGCGGCCAGCCGGGACAGCCCGCTCGCCGTGGGCACGCTCCCCTCGGCGACCGCGGGCAGCGAGGGCTCGTCGAGCTGCACTACCAGCTGCGCCCCTGGCACGCGCTTGGCCACGTCGGCGGCGAGAGCGGCCGCGCCCTCGGCCAGCGAGGCGGTCAGGTCGGCGACGGCCCCGGGATCGGCGACCGCCATGTTCATCGTGTGCGGCAGTTCCAGGGTGGCGGCCAGCGTCCAGGGACCGCAGAGCTGGATCTTGAGCGGCCCGCGGTAGCCCTCGAGTGCCTCCTCCATGACGTCCAGGTCGGTGGAGAGCATGGACCGGGCCCGGCTCAGGTCGCGGCCGGGGCGCTCCGCTAGGCGCCAGCCGCGCGGGGTGACCTCGACCGGGATCTCGACCAGCAGGCTGGCCGTGCGGCCGGTGAGGTCGGCGCCTGGCCCGCGGGCGGGCAGCTCGGGCAGGTACGGGAAATCGGGCAGCTCGCCGACGATGACGCGCATCGCCTCATCCGGGTTAGTCCCCGGCATCGAGCCGATCCCGGTCGCGGTGCCGGGCTCCCAGGGATAACCGCGCTGGTTCTGGTCCTCGCTCACGCACTGAGCTTAGAACGCGCCGACGACATATCTGTGTCCAGCGGCCGCGCCCCCGCGCCCCTAAGCCCAGAAGCCGCCACGGGCATGCCACCACGCAGGCTCGTCCGGCTCCTCGTCGTCGGGGCCGGGATCGGTGGATGGCCAGTCCTCCAGCGGCCCGGGTCGCCGGTATCTCCGGCCGCCCGGGCGGACCGGCATCGCGACCATGATCAGGATCCCGAGCCCGAGTCCCAGGCTGAAGACGAGAGCGATCCCGATTCCGACTGCTACCACGATGTGTTCCACCATGGCCTCCCGCACCTGCGTGGCGGTGCCGGTCCGAAGGCCAGGACACCGCTGGTCCCGCTGCCCGCGGTTCGAAGGGTTCCGCGGGGCTTGTTGCCGTAGGCTCAGCACTCGATAGCCGCCGGCTGGGATGCCATACAGTTCTCTTGGCCAGCGACGCTGTTGGTCCGATATGGCATATTTTGCTGCGACCTAGCAGTAGGACGACTAGTACCTTCCCAGCCATCCCAATGTTTGGTACCTGATGTCTGAATACCCGCCGGGAAACTTCCCAAAACGAACTTGATGGGTAAATTCCTATATTTAGGATGGCACCACCTGGTCAGGCTGACCCACTGGTTGGGATGACTGGAACTGTTGGGCATCTGGTGAAAGCGGCATTACGCGAGCGGAACACCGATCACCCGGATAAGAAAAGCCGCCCGGGTTCGAGGCTGAACCAGGGTGATATCAGCACGGTATGCGGCTGACCTCGGCGCCGCTGCGTCGGATGACTCAGCGCTGGATGATTCAGCGCGAAATGGCTCAGCGGGAGATGGCCCAGCGC
>JBAPYC010000129.1:0-3774 GCA_049284535.1 Streptosporangiaceae bacterium | reverse complement strand
GCCCGGAGACGGCCAGCGCGGTGGTCACCGCGGACGGCCCGGGCAACGCCGTGACCCGCAGCCCGGCCGCGGCCGCGGCGGCCACCAGCCGGTAGCCGGGATCGCTGATCCCCGGGGTGCCGGCATCGGTGACGAGCAGCACGTCCCGGCCCGCCTCCAGCTCGGCCAGCAGGCCGGGGGTGCGGCTGGTCTCGACCGCGTCGTAGTAGGACACCACGCGCGCGCTCAGCT
This sequence comes from Streptosporangiaceae bacterium, assembly GCA_049284535.1. Taxonomy (GTDB): domain Bacteria; phylum Actinomycetota; class Actinomycetes; order Streptosporangiales; family Streptosporangiaceae; genus Palsa-504. Next base: position 3,543 of record JBAPYC010000129.1, on the reverse strand, counting down.
CGATGTTGAGGCTGGCAGCGAGCCAGCGCACGCGCCGGGTGTCCTCGGCTGCGATGAGGGTGGCCCGGGCGAGCTCGGCCGCCAGCCGGGCCGAGGCGTCCTCGGCGCGGCCGATCGGCACGGCGGCCAGCGTGAGCACGCCGCTCCCGGCGCCGGCGTCGGTATCGGCGTCGGTGTCGGTGTCGGTGTCGGTCCTGGATTCCGGCATGTCCCTCTCGTCCTGTGGTTGGCCTCGTCCTGTGGTTGGCGCCGCGCGGGCAGTACTCACAGATCATGGTCCGGCTAGCCGGACCCTACCGCCGTTAGTAGCATGTGCCCGATGACGGCAACCGAGGCTGATATGCCCGCCACGCCCGCCGCCGGCGAAGCCAGCAGGCTCGCGGCGCTGCGGGCGCGGCTGGTGTCCCCGATGCCGGACGACCGGCCGTGGGGCTGGCTCGGTCCGCTGCTGGTCACCGCGTTCGGCGCCTTTTTGCGGTTCAACCGGCTGCAGGTGCCGCGCGCGCTGATCTTCGACGAGACGTACTACGCCAAGGACGCCTGGAGCATCCTGCAGAACGGCGTGGAGTGGAACTACATCACCAAGACCGGCAACCCCAACTACGCCAACCAGCTCATCATCGCCGGGCACACCACCGGCCTGTTCGCCCCGTGCAGCGGCACCTCGTGCGGTGAGTACGTGGTGCAGCCGGAGATGGGCAAGCTGCTCATCGCGGCGGGTGAGTGGATCTTCGGCCTGAACTCCTTCGGCTGGCGGTTCGCCAGCGCGGTGTTCGGCTCACTGGCCATCCTGCTGATCAGCCGCATCGCCCGCCGGATGACCCGGTCCACCCTGCTGGGCTGCATCGCCGGGCTGCTGATGTCGCTGGACGGGCTGGAGTTCGTGCTGTCGCGGACCGGGATCCTGGACATCTTCCTGATGTTCTTTGTGCTGGCCGCGTTCGGCTGCCTGGTCGTGGACCGGGACGTGTCCCGGGCCCGGCTGGCCGACGCGATAGCCCTGCGAGGCGGCGCCGACCCGCCCGGCGGCCCCCGGCTCGGCATCCGCAAGTGGCGGGTAGCCGCCGGGATCTTCATCGGCCTGGCCGTGGCGACCAAGTGGAACGCGGCCTGGTACATCCTCGGTTTCGGTCTGCTGGTCACCGCGTGGGACATGGGCGCCCGCCGGGCCGCCGGGATACGGTCCTTTATCCGGGGCACGCTGGTCAAGGACGTGGTGTGGCTGCCGGTCACGTTCGTCGTGATCCCGCTGGCCGTCTACATCGCCACCTGGAGCAACTGGTTTGCCACCAAGACCGGCTACGACCGGAACTATGCCGAGTTGCACGGGGTGCACACCCCGGTGATCTCGGCCCTGTACTCGCTGTACGAGTACCACCTGCAGGCCATCAGCTTCGGCGTGGGCCTGCGCGCCTCGCACCCGTACCAGTCGCAGCCCTGGGACTGGCTGCTGATGACCCGGCCGGTGGCCTTCTTCTACGAGTGCTACACCGGCCCGGTGGCCAGCCCGGCGCGCTACTGCCCGACGGGCTACAAAGGCTCGGAATGGTCCCAGGAAGTCCTGGCCATCGGCACTCCGGCCATCTGGTGGGGCTCGATCCTGGCCCTGCTGTTCTGCCTGGGCTGGTGGCTGCTGCACCGCGACTGGCGGGCCGGCGCGGTCCTGATGGGCGTGCTCGCGGGGTGGGGCCCCTGGTTCCCGCTGATCACCCGGACCAAGTTCTACTACTACGCGCTGGAGTTCGAGCCGTTCCTGATCTTGTCCATCGTGCTCTGCCTGGGCCTGATCCTGGGCCCGGCCTCGGCCAGCGTGCTGCGCCGCGCCGCCGGGGCGTGCATCGTCGGCGCGTACGTGCTGTGCGTCCTGCTGATGTTCTGGTACTTTTATGCGATCCTGGCGGGGCAGGCAATTCCTTACCACGACTGGTACGCCCATATGTGGTACCGGGTCGGACGCGGCTGGATCTGAGGGCACGCCAGAGGGGTCTGGGCCCGCCGGGGGCTTCGAGTGAGCTGTCACTTGGGCCTGTCCCTCAGCCGGTCTTCAGGTTTCCTTCAGCGTCGCGGGGCATGATTGTTTACGCCGTTAGCGGATGGGCATGTCTTCGGATCTGGTATCGGCGTGATTTCGGCAACAGGGGGACGTTTCCGGGCCTGTTGTGCGTCTACATACATACAGATAACCAGTGACCGGAGCGACCATGAGCCAAGGCGAACACTCTAGCGAGGATCGCGCGCGATTCGAACGCGACGTCATTCCGCAGCTTGGCCAGCTGTACCCGGCTGCGCTCCGGATGACGAGGAACCCAACCGACGCCGAGGACCTGGTCCAGGAAACATCAGCCAAGGCGTACGCGGCCTTCGGCCAGTTCACGCCGGGCACCAACCTGCGTGCGTGGCTGAACCGCATTCTGACCACGACGTTCATCAACGTCTACCGCAAGCGGCGCCGGGAGCCGCAGCAGGCTCTCGGCGGTGACCTGGCCGAGTGGCAGATGTCCGCGGACCGGCTGGCACCGCCGGTGCCGTCGGCCGAGACCGAGGCATTGGACCGGACGACCGACTCGGACCTGCTCCGGGCACTGCACGACCTGCCTGGCGAGTTCCGCACGGCGGTGTACCTGGCCGATGTCGAGGGTTATCCCTACCGGGAGATCGCCGAGATCATGGGGACGCCGGTCGGTACCGTGATGTCGCGCCTGCACCGCGGGCGCCGCAAGCTGCGCGAGCAGCTGATGGCGGCCGGGTTCGGAGCGCCGAAGCCCGAGTCGTCTGGCGCCTGAGCGGCTTTAACGGTCTTCCCAGCGGTCACAGAAGCCTTTAGCGGTCCTTGGAGCGGTCGCAGCAAGCTGCCGCAGAGTAACTGGATAGGTCCCTGGTTACGGAGGTCCGCCGACGGTTTCGCACCAGGCCGGTTTTTGGGATCCAGCTCACATTTCGTGATCGTCTCGGCCAAGCAGATCGTCGATCGCCCTCGCCCGTGCCTTCATCTGCTCGATGGACGGCGTGATGCCGGCGCCTGGCGCCCCATGGCGGATGAACCGTCGCTGCCTGGCAGCCGGCCCATGACCTACCAGCATGTGACGCAATGCCGAATGGCACCACCACCTGGTAGCTGCAGTCGACACCGGATTGACCGCCGCGCTTACGCGACGCCAGATCCGATTCATCGTGCCTCCCGCTTGAGCGCGGACCCGCCTGCGGTCCATGATCCGCCGGTCGTGACGAAGATGCGAAGCGGCGCCGACGATCGTCGTCCCCGCGCGCCGCAGGGCACGAGGCAGGCCAAGCGCCCCGGGCACCGCCCGGGCGATGACCAGATTTGAGCCAGTTCGGTTTATGTAGTGCCGGGGCTCCAGGGGGTGCCGTGCACGGCGTCTGCGCGTTCTTGACGGCGATCAGCGCGTCGGTGGCCTGCTGCGCCGGGGCGTGCGCGGCTTCAGCGGCCGTAGAGGGTCAGCATGACTTCGCCCTCTTGCCACCGGTGCAGGACATGCAGCCCGGCCTGGGCCAGCAGGGTCATCTTCTCCGTGTCCACCGGCG